>JAWABU010000003.1 GCA_038884455.1 Candidatus Thermoplasmatota archaeon
CAAAAAACGGTATAGATTTTCGAAGTTTTAATTCTAGGATAACCTGGCCAGGTTCTTCACCTACGATATACCATTTTCGTTGCAGACCTCCTTCGCTGAAATACTCCTGCTGCAGAGGACTCCCTAACGGTACAATCTGCCAAGGCTGAGATAAATTCCCACTTGGTGCATAGATCGTGACTGTACCAGAACCACCCTTTTGTGATAAGGTTACGTCAGCACCATGATAAAAATTTGAAGAATCCAGTATTGAGCCTGGTCCGATACTTCGTTCCAGTGGGAATAAATCAAAAAATGCGTAGGGTGTTATATAATGCCATCCATCCCATGGCATCTGTTCATGGTGTACCCAGATGAGTTTTCCAGTTCCATTCATTTCAAGTGTTTCTTCGTTGCCATCACGTTCTGGTTCAAAGTATCTGTTATCATTATCACTATCGACATCAAGATCAACAATAATGCTTGGTGCAAGCGTACATGGGACCTCGTCATATAACTCAAGACACCATGAGTTTTCTATAATGATTCCTGCAGTGATAATTCTTGGTGATGGAAAATGATGTGAGTTGTAAGAATATATATTTTCAATCCAGAAATTTTGAACGCGGTTATCTCGAGTGAATCCGAGTTCTTCTAACGTGTATCGTCGTTGTAAACTATCAAGTATATCATTTTGTGTTCGACTAGGATCATTTCCATTTTTTTTCCAAAGGCGAATACCACCTCCGTATTCAAAGCCGATCCGTGCAGGAAAGGATCCATCAGGATGTTGCATGAGAAAAACCATTTCAGGAACTTCTAATACGATGCGGACAAAGTTATCCTCAGCGGAATTGGTATACTCCTGGTAATCAACAATGTTGTTCGCATTGTCATCATCATCATTTGGTATGATGTATTTTCCAGGTTTATCCAGGTTTGGATACGGGTATTCTAGGTTTTCTTCAACTGCTGTTCGATCAGGACCAAAATCAGGATGATTGTTTGTATTATCACTATCAATATCAAGATCCAGAGGTGAGTAATGAATAACAAGTCTGAATTGATGACTACCGTAGGTAACATCTTTTATTTGTGACTCATGGCATCGTGCCGTGGTCTCAAGACCAGCATGTGGTTTAAAATATACAAACAATCGATAGTCTTGTGGTTTTCCTTCGTTGTTGTGATTGACGATATAGTATCGAACATTGGTACCAAATCCTGAGCCGGCCCATTCAGGGTTTTGATCACTTGCTGGGGTAATCATCCCTGGTTCCGTCAAGAGTGGTGTCCAAAGCGGGTTTGATAGATGCCACCAGTCACATGGTACATTTTCCGTTGTATCATGTGTAATAAGCGCGAGAACTTCCACTGAGGATATATCTCCATAGAAATCATTTTTAACAAAGGATTCCTCATCAATCCAAAGGTATCCTTGTTGTTCAATGGTAAATGGAATTGATAAAATTAACCCGGTAAGGGTATTTTCATCAACATAAAATCCTCCATGGATACCGGCATAAGTAAACCCAGGATCATTAACACAACCACATGGCGCATCGTTTGCATATGATTCTGCATAGAAATTATGATAGGACATGGATCCTGTTATTTCCATGGTTTGTTGTGTTGCTTGTACTTGGTAGTCAGTGCAGGTTTGACCATGTGCTTGTGATGGAAAACACTCACTTGGATAAATACTTTCACAGCTGCCTTGTCCACTATGTGCAAGAACGCCACCGTGTTCTGAGAGTGGAGTTGATAGTATAATGCTTGCTGCTGACTTATTTACCATGTCATGATCATATGCTGGGTCAGGGTTTTGTTCACCTGCACTAGTTATCGTGATATTTATTGGGTTTACCGCATGGTTTGGGGTGCAGAAGGTCGCCTCGATTGTTTTTGTTGTATTATATCTAAAACCAGCGGGTGTTAGTGGAGAATCACTTGTTGATTCATAATTGATGTTTGTCAGTTTTGTTGTTTTGAGTTGTGGGATTTCACTGTATTGATTTGATAGGTGGTTGTTGTTTTGGTTATATGTGTTTTCAAGAATATTGGTAGTATCAGCATCTGTTGTGTAGATAAAATTTGTTGGTACTAGTAATAATAAAGCTACGATGAGTGTACTTATTACTAATAGTCCATGGTTTAATTTCTGTTTGTACATCATCTTATTTTCCCCCGAAATTAATATAGATTAATTTCTATGAATAATAGTATACCGCACACTATATAAAAGTATCGATGAAGTGTGTTCTTGCTCCGTTTTTTTTTAAAAAATTAATTGTTATTGCTGTCGTTTTGTATTAACTAATTGTTTTTCATATAATAATTGATAACATCGCATGTTATGTGGTATTTCCTCGTTTCCAGCATGATCCCTTGCCCAATATTCAAGCATGATCATAGATCCCATCGGTATCATTGGATAATCACTATAACGAAAACTTCCTTGTGAGTTGTAAATTGTTTGAATCTCAGGTACAAATGGATGAATTCTATAATAGATTGCGGCAACTCCAGAGCCTCCTTCATCAGTTGCAATAAGACTGATTAGCTCAGATGGTAACGTTGGTCTGCCCGGTGGACTGATGGTGCCTTCAGGGTTAACCATGCTCTGAGGAGGGAGGATATCTTCTTGACTGATTATGCTAAAGAAAGCAATGTTTGGTGGATGTATATTACCTGCTTTATCGGTAGCAAAAAAATGAATTTGTAGTGTTCCTGAAAGAACTCCAAAGTTTGCTGGGATGATTTCAACATCTGGTTTAAATTGTTGTTCTGTTAGTAGAGGAATACCATTATGCCATATAGTATAAGTTATGGAGGAGATACCGGATCCTTCATCAAAAGCATGAATCCAAAGAGGCATCCAAGCAGGTATTTCACCACCAGGTGGAATTATACTACTTGTTGGGGGTGTATTATCTATCTGAACTGTGATTGTTTCAGTTGTCATGAATCCATTGGTGTCGCTGAGTTGTACAACAAGTGTGTGGTATCCATCAGAAAACTGTGTGGTATCAATCGGTATTGTTGTTGTCTGTTCAGGTTGTTGTTTTCTATGAAATGAATACATACTAACATTGGTCGTATTTTTTGGTGAGATTGCCCACATTCCTAAAATCAAATAATCTGTTCCATTGTAAAAAAGACTGCTGAAACCATTTTCTGGTGGATCTGTCCACATGTCATCATCAGATTCTCCATTTGCAGGATCAACATATGAAAACCGATAGATTGGAATTTGTTCTTCACCTGCATAACCGATTGGTTCAGCATCAGCACCTTTGCCGGTCACGAAATGTCCACCCATTGAGATGTTGTCATCGCCGGTACCTGTTTTTCCATCATCTCCCGGTTCAGCAGGTACAATAAATAGGATTACTGATTGATTCCTTCTAATTTCATCTTGGTATTTCTTATAGGTTATCTGATTACTTCCTGCTACAGGGTTCCAAGTACCGCTATTGTTTTTTATTGTTGTATCATAGCGTTTTACCTCATAACCTGATTTATTGTTGCTGCATCCAACACCTCGTCTTTCCAGATACGCTTTGATTCCTACTTCAACATTATCAGCGGTGAACGTATCATTTGTATTGTTGACTTTTCGCATAGATGTTGTTCCATGGCAACAAGTCGTGTTTAAATCATTGATGAGTTCTTGTGCTACTGCTGTATCATTTCCTATCTTATTTACTGGATATGTGCGGTTGTCTTTGAGTTGAGCAAGTGCGTTTGCTACAGCTGTTGGTCCGCACCATCTGCTTTTATTATCCTTGGGGCAGTTTGGACCTACATCGGTTTGTTTAACTGAACCCACACCGGTCTGTTGATATTCATCTGGTGAGGTATCGGATTTGGTTTTTTGAGGTGGTGTACCAAGTTTGAATAATTCAAGACAAGCAAGATTATCTCCTCTATTGGTAAACATAAAAGGATAGATTCCTGATATTGCTGAACCATAGGCTGGTTGAAGGATTGTTGTTTTTGGTGGATTTCTATCAATATATACTGATCTGATGTTTTCTCCAAAACCACCATAGATATCAGTCATCTGTGCTTTTAAAAGGTAATAACCCTCAGGTAGTCCTGTGATGTTCCACAAAACACTCCATCCTTCATCACCCATTTTTTTATTTTGTCCTTCTGGGAAAAGGTATCCTTCAAAACCACCATAGGTATCATAACCGATATCAATCCAGGTGATGCCATTGTTTGCTGAATATGAAAAACTCGTGTTGATAATTTTACCGTGGTTGATGTCAACTGCTCGAACATAAACAGGTGAATCTTTCACTGGTGCAACCTGCCAATCTTCTTCGTACCAGAAATCAGTAGCCATAGGATTTGTGATCCAAACCCATGGTGAGTGATAGGGTGTGAGAATAAACCCTCTGAGTTGTCCAGCTGGGTTGTACCCATAACCGACAACATCTCCATGGTCATTGATATCATAGGCTTCAACAAGACTCCATCCGCAATCCGGTGGAATCAACGTGTTTAAATCCTTCATCACACCGTTTTCATACAGGAACGCATGAAGCGCGATGTTTCCAGATATCGTTGATGAACCAACAATAGCATCCGTAGTATTGATTGCATGAGCAAATGTTTTCGTTCCACCCAAAGTTCCAAGATGAGTAACAATTCCATGGTCAAACAGATATGCACGAGTACCTTGTGGTGTTTCTGCGTTGCCAATAATCACTCCCTGATTATTGATGTCAACTGCTTGGTCGTTTTCAAAACCAGATTCAAGACGCTGTATCCCTGTTGATTCATTCCAGACGAATGCATGGTTATGCGTCCCATTTTCATCAGTATATGATGATGTACCAATAATAGTTCCTTGGTCATTGATTGCACGGGCAACACTCCCTGTATCACCAGGTACTATCCCGAGATCAATCATACCATTTTCTTGGCCCCAGAGAAACGCATGGGATGGTTGCCATTGTCGTGGTTCAACATACGAGGTACCGACAATCTTTCCTTGATTGTTAACATCATACGCGTAACTAACATAGTCCATCCCCATAAGACTGCCCAGATCAAACATGCCGTTTTCATTCCAAAGGCAGGCATGAACCGTCCAGTTTGGTTGCCTTCGATGTGAACTTCCAACGATCCACCCATGGTCATTGATTGCCTGAGCAGAGCTCCACAACCCGTTTCCCAAAATGCCAAGATCAGTTATTAGACCTGCATCATTCAGAAATGCATGCTGTGCTCCATATTCTACTCCTGAGCTTCCCACAACCTGACCATGGTTATTTACTGCATACGCCAAGCTTACATTGGTTTCTTCACCAAGAATTCCCAGATCGGTAACACCATACGGTGCATAGACGGTTGGACCAAGAATCGTTGTGGTGGTTGTTTGAAGAACACCATTAGAAGCTATGAAGAAAAACTCATGTCTTCCTGGTGATAACCGCATTCCATACACATAGGTTAATCCTTGTTGTTTTCCACCAATGTTACCATCTTTTGGAAAGATACGATGAACGTTTCCATCGATAATGATTGTTAAACCTTGTAGGTCATTCCATGAGGCATCAAAGATATCCCAATTTCCATTTCTATTGCTGTGCCATTTAATATCTGGCTCACAAATAGTATTAAGCGCTATATCTGGGAACATGTCATCATGGGTATCAGGTGATACGAGAATGTCGGCTGCAGGATTATTATTGCTGGTGCTGATCTCAGAGTAATAGATATCCCAGTTGCCTATACGATCATCATGCCAGGTGAGTAGTATGTCGCCATCAAGAGTAGATCCAATTACTTGTATCCGTGGGTACATTGAATATCCATCAAAAACTGGACCAGTGTAAACCCCAAAATTAGTACTTGGATCTTTCATATCGCTTTGTCGTTTTATATCATATGCTGATGGATAAGGAACACCGCCAGGCATGATGGTTATAGTACCAATGGTGAGGGTGTAGATCTCCCATTGACCTTGTATATGGGTTTGTTCTTCTTCATGACCTGGGTCGGTTGCTCTGATATCCATGAATGCTATATGAGGAGTATTGTTGGCATCTAACGCAAGAGCTGGTGATGCAGAACTATATCCATCGTTTTCTGATGCTTGGTAATCATCAAAGTTACGGATCACGATGACACTATCGCTTGCACTGTTTCCATTGCAATCATCTCGATAGGGATCGAGTTTTTCATAGAAGATTTCCCATGCTGTATTAATGGTGTTAAATTGATCCATCCATACGATATGGATACAATCATCGGTCCCAACTGCAAGAACTGGACTGATAGAATCATTATTAGCCATCCATAACGGTGGTGCAGGGTTGCTAATCCTGGTATCATCAATGAGGGTTGTTGGAATGCCTTGCTGATTTGGTGCATTATCCTGGAGTTGGTAGTAGACCTCCCAGGTTGGGTTTCGATGATCACTCCACACAATTGAAATGTTTCTTCGTGAATCAATCGTGATACCAGGATGCTCGATAAATTGAGGATCATGACTTTCAAAAGGACCAACCACGCGTCCTGAACTTTTTCCATCATGGGCTGATACCCGCCAGTCTGGTCTTGTGGCATCAGCACCACTCTGCACTGCTGAATAGTTCAGTAACCCTCCGATTTTCGAATAATAAATCTCATAGATATCATCAGTATCGTTTGGATTAGGGTCATCACGCTGATCCGCCCAGACAACGTGGATGTTTTCAAACACATCCATCTGCGGATGTTGGATCAAAGCAGTCTGTTCAGCAACGAGTTGATGGATCGCATATCGATGTGCTTCTTCGACAGATATTTTTCCATTATTATTATAATCTGCACTCATGTTTTGGATACGATCATAGAATCGATACACATACGAGTACGTTGTTTCGTCTTCTCTACCGCAGGCAAGCACCACGCGATGAGGACCAGCACAGTCAGGGATAAAACCACCTGCATGACACGTATCAACAACAATAACCATATCCTTATAGGGAATCGCATCGAGTCGTTCGTCGAGTTCATCATCAGTATAACTGGTTGACGAGACAACATTTACTTCATCAGGGTTTTCATATGTGCCAAATGATTCATCAAAGTTGTCTTCACATTCATCATTTGCGGTTCGTATATCACCATTTCTCCCATTGGCTAGGGCCCGAGCTCCATGGTCTTGGAGATACACAAAGACAAGATCATGTAATGTTGTTTGATGTTCTAATAAATGAAAAGCATTGGTTAGATTTGTTTTTGTTGCTCCTCCATCAATCCAGGATTCGTTGAAGTCAAAGGGTAACGGTTGCCAGGTGACCGCAGGGTAGTTATCACTTTCAATGATACGCCATTTCACCAAGTTTCCTTGAGTATCAGTGATCCAATATGGTATAGTAAGCACCGTGATATGATCATCAGAAAAACCAAGGTTAAGGAGTGTCTGTCGCATTTTTTCTACTTCATATTTGAATCTTATTTCAGGATAGAAATATCGTGCGATAAATGTGAAATCATAGGTTTGTGGTCCACCACCATCAAGATCTGAAAAACCCCATGTGATTCCTCGCCAGTCATTTGCTATATACGGGTTTCCGTCAGTGTAATACCATTTGTATGGATCTGTTGACGTCACATCAATGCGATATGCACGTCGTATTTGAAATGGTGCGGGTACCCATTTGTAAAAGGCCAGCCATTGTTTCCCATCAGGGATTAGTGATGATGATATTGTTTTTGAAAATACGACGCCTCCCCCACCAGTTAAATCAGTAATATTTACTGTAATGCTACTTGAATAGGTAAGGTTTGGGTCTTTGTAGATCATAAGATCTATCCAGAGATCAGTTGAGAGGTACTTGTGTCCTGTGACAAATTGTTGCCAGTGGTTGGGTGTGGTGTTCACCCAGCAGCTGTGTGGTTCTTTGAACTGTGTCTGATCATAGTAGTAACGAACCGGTGCAGCTAACACAGCATACCGATCTTCATAGTGTACATCATTGAGGTAGATTTCCTCATGAGGTTCGATGATTAAGGAGGGATACATAGAATTAGAGTTGTTACCATCAGAGATCATCGTATCATTGACGATGGTTTGATTAGTAATCGTTGTGGTACCACAGAGATTTCCAACACCGGTTCCCTGAGGGTTTATTTCTTTGTAGAAAACCTCCCATTTGAAGTTGGTATACCTCATCCACACACAATGCGAATGATTATCATAACCAACTGCTTTACGCACATGAACATCATTATCAAGATCAACGACAACGTTTTTTTCAGTTTTAAAAAAATTCTGTCCAAAGAGTGTCCCTACATCATCAAAGTACTCCATGTTAAATCCATAGGTTTCTGTAGTTTGCCCTATTGTTGGGGTAACCTGTATGTTTTCAATTTCAGGTGGTGTGATATCAAGATAGATATCATAGATGGTTTTTAGTTCTTCAATGTTGTTCGCTGTATCAATACTATAATATTGAAGTATATGTGGTGTTGGATACGGTGCAAATCCTGCTAAGGTAAATGGTTCAGTGTAAATATTCCAGATTCCCGCATCGATACGGTAGAATGTACCTGCAACATCTGGATCTTTATCAGAACCGTGGAGATAATATGAGGTGTTGTCAATCGCTTCTAAGATAAACGGTGTTGTCGCACGTACTAGAATCGAGTATGTTGCTCCCTTTTGTTGCATGAGATGCGGATCACCAATCGTTAGTTTTGTAACTGGTGGTTTCGTATCAGATGACGGAAGGGTGTATATGATACGTATATTTGAGATTTCAAGAGATCCTGCAGCATCAGAATGGAACAAAAGTGGAATCATGACCTCCGGTGGATCTGGTGGTGCGATGCTTAGCAAATCGTTGAGCTCAGCTGAAAAATCAGACATTGTTTCTTTTGAGGTAAACAGACCGGGATGGGACCATTCAAGGTCGCCATCATTTCCTACATCAAGACTTGGATTGAAGGGATAACTCAAAAAATTTTGGTACACAGCAAAATCGTCCCAGAGTCCTTGGCCATAATTATCACTACCTGTTTCGAAATCACCAATGCGAAATGTCAGAGGATTACTTATTCCACCACAGAAAGCTGCTGTTGTCTTAAACACACCATCAATATAGATATCATAATTATTTTGAGAAGGATGAACAAAATATTCAATATGGTACCATATCGCTGGCGTCAAAGTCATTATGAGACTATTTGTTGTCCCTGTTCGATATTTGAAGTCACAACCCTGATCAATAACAGTTAAGGTATGCGATGGATTTGAAAATACATCAAACCAATGATTCGTCGTTGAAGGTAAACGAAAATAGAAGGAAACGTGGTAATCCTGGAGAGGATCGATTGGAAGTAGATGTTCTGCTTTTGCCACAGAAGCAGGGTATTGCGGTGAATACATACGTAAGCAGAGAGGAGGACTGTGGGGGGGACCACCACCATAGACTTGAATTATTCCTGATCCTGTTGTTGTTTTCACCCAATCAGTTATATCTCCATCATTGAAATCATCCATCCAGACAATATTCGGTGCCGGATACGGTAACCCTTTGATATCCATTTGTGCTGAAACAATAGTTGCATTTCTGGGTATACTCAGATACTCAAGAATATCACTTGCTTCTGGAAAGGTGAGATTTTTACGAGATGATCCATCAGAAAGAGTAGTAATTACATATTGTTCGGGTCGCTGTTCATCTTTTTGTCTTATGAACTCTTTTTTATTGTTTAATTCATATGCAAGATTTTTTTTTGTAGTAGTAGATTTTGAGAGATGAGATAGATTTTTATTAGTATCTGAAAAACATAGTGCACTTATCATGGAAACCGGTGCTGTCAATAAAAATACACAAACGAAAACCACCCAAACCCTCGGATACTTTTTGATTTTTTGTTTCATGTTTTTTCTCCCAATATAATATCTAAATTTTTTGGTGTTTTTTCTATTTTTTAACTATTCCTTCTTGATTTATAAAAAAGAACAACTCATAATCATTGATGGTTATTCTCCATTCTGGGTAGTATGGTGATGAGTTTCGGTAGGCGAGATCGAATGTCATGGTTGTTGGTTTTTTGGGTGTGATTCCGTGTTCTTCACAGTAGTTGAAAAGTATTTGTTGTGCTTCTTGTTGTGATATTGGTAGATACTTCATAGGTGTGGTTGTCCATGATGTTTCTTTGAAGCTGCCATCATTGGCATCGATGATAACAACAATGACGGTTTGCTCAGTTGGTGTTTGTTGTGTTCGTTGGTATGTTTGTGTTTTTGTTGGTAGGTTAAAAGGTACTAGGTAGTAATCATTTCCACCGTTGAGGTTTTTGATGAAGAGTGGTGTTCCTGGTGTTGTTTTTTGGAATAGATCTGCAAATTCTGTGTCATAGGGGATGAGTTCTTCGGTGATGCCTGTGATTGCTGCTTGGGTGATCCATTGGTCAATTTGTTTTTGTAGGTCTTCTGTTGTTTTGGTATTTTTGTTTTGTGTGCGGTGTATGAGTTGTTGTTGTTCTGCTGTAAACTGAGTTTTTGTTGTTGCTAGGGTGATTGTGGTGTCGGTTCGTGTTTCTGGTGGTTCGCAGAGTGCAACGTATTTGCCGTTGTAGATGTCGTTTGATGTGAGTGGTTGGTAGTAGTTTGTGTTCCATTGGGTGATGGTTTTGTAGCTGTTTTCACCGATTCCTCCTGGTAATGGATCGTTGACCCAGAAGCCGTAGATGGTGAGATTTGTGGGTAGTGGATAGGTGGGTTGGTTGGTGTGTATGCCTCGGATTGCCATCCAGTTGCTGTAATCTCCATATGCTGGGACCAGTGCTGGAACATGCAGTGGATGTCCTGGTTTATATCCGCCATAGGTACCGATTGTATAGTTAATCCATGTGCAGATTTGCTGGAGCATATATGTTTGGTTGGTGTTGCTGTATTTGTTGAAGTTGTATCCGTAGGTGGTGTAGGGGAGTGGTCGGTAGGTTTGGAGGAGTTTCCAGAGTCCTTGGGTGTCAATGTAGGGTATGGTTTGATCACTATTATTTGCATGGCCTGCTGTGTAGAGCCATTGTTGATCTGAAAAGATTAATGGTGGTTCACTAGGGTTTTGTGTTTGGTTCCACCACATATAATTGAGCGTCATCTGTGCACATGCAGGACCGCACATTTGATGATACGGTGCTATCGCTTGGTACATCGGAAAGTTGTTGAGGTTGATGAAGTAGCCTATTGAGAAGGTGTAAACCGTTGAGGTTTTCGTATTTCCGTTGTTGTCTTGTGCCCAGATTGTGTACGAGTAGATGCCCTGTGTTTGATACGTGGTATTGTAGTAGTACTGTGCAGTTCCTGGTATTTGAGCCATGGTGATATTTGTTGCTGGTCCAACTGGTGGGAGGATGTGCACGTTCACCATGTGTATACCACTCAGATCAAACGCAGAACAGCTGATGTTTACAGATTTGTTTGGTACTTGAAGTAGTGGTGTTGCTGTGATTGATGTTATCTCAGGTTTGGTGGTATCAGCCTGTGTTGTAAAGGTGAAGATACTGCTTGTTTCGTAGATACCATCAGTTACTACGACTTTCCAGGAGTAGGTGGTAAAATAGTGTGAAAATGCAGAGGGGCGTTGCATGATGGTTACTGGCGATGTTGTGTCGCTGCTGTAGTTTGCAGCAAACGGCTCCCAGGTTCCCGTCGTGTTGGTGTACCATGTTGCATGCAGGATATCATGATCAGGATCATTGATGGTTACTTGAAGAAGTGGATTGAGTTCAATCGTATTTGAATTGTTTGATGGTGTTGGGTTGTAGGGTTTGGTTGGTGCATGTTTCAAGGTTGAGATGCGGACTTCATCAATGGTTCCTTTGAATTCAAGGGTTCCTCCATGACCGCTGAGTCGTTTGCCAATACCAAGCGGGTTTTGTGAGGATGCAGGTGGATAGATCCATGATGCTGGCGGTGCATCTAGTTTTCCATCAACATACACATGAGCATGGGTTCCTGTCCATTCACCGGCAACATGATGCCATTGATTGTCTCGAAGTATCGTGGATCCCCAGATGTCCTTGGTTCCGTACGAACCACAATACAATGATAATCGAAGTACTCCTCCGTTGATGTACAGCGTGAATCCTCTCCCATTGGTGGTGTACTGGAGTTTGTCGACGATGATAAGGTAGTTATCGGTTGCTGCTGTTCGAATCCATGCTTCAACTCTGAAGGGTTGGGTAATATCTAAACTTGAGTTGTGAGGAATGGTGATATAATCGTTTCCATCAAAGTATAAGCACGAACCAATTTTTCCAGGTGTCCATGTTGCACCAGTGATTATTCCATCATTGTGATACGTTGAGGTGTCGTATGCTATTGATCCGGTTCCTTCGTCAAGATGCCAGTACCCTTGAGCATGCATATACTCTGTGGTGAAACTCCAGATTGGACCTGAAATTGTATGACCGTATGTATCATGTGCGACAACCATCCATGTATACGTTGTAGAATACTCGAGTCCTGCTGTTTGATAATACTGTTTTGTTTGTTGCGATGCTATCTTGATGAGTTGCGAGGGGCTACTTCCGAAATATACGTCATACGTGAGTGTGTCTTCTGTATCTATCTCATTGCAAGTCCAGGTGAGATTGACAAAGACACTGATATTTGATGCACTGGAACTTGGAGTTGGATCTGAGGGGAGGTTTGGTGGTGTGTTTGGTTTTGTGGAAAACATCCAGAGTGGCCCAGATGTCGTTAACCCAGAGGAATCATGCGCAACAATCCTCCAGTAGTAGGTTGTATCATATGAAAGAAGAGGCAGATCATAGGATGAGGTTGGATGTCCTGTGATGAGGAGTTCTGGGTTTGGTGTTGTCCCAAAATAAAGATCATACAGAAGGATCTCACCAGGGTCTGGGTCGGTACATGACCAGCTGAGATCTGTGGTTATCGGGAGATTTTGTGCAGTATGCTGTGGTGTTGGTTGCTCTGGTCTGGTTGGATAGTTGTGTTGCTGGTAGACTTTGATTTGGTAGGCGCCACCGCCAAGGTCTTCGTAAACTGCAAGATCATTGAAACCATTATTGTTAAAATCATCAATCGCAGTGGTAAGCAGTGTTCCTGTTCCGGTGTATTCTTTGATTGGCTGATAGTTGGTATTATAAATAGTCACCATGTTTTGATGGGTGATTGCAAGTTCGTTGATGTGGTCATTGTTGAAATCACCGATATACACACCACTGGTTTGTGTGATACTTGGTGACGTATATAGTAGATTCCATGATTGTTGATTTCCATAGATTCGAACTTGGTTTACTCGGGAGACGACGACTTCATTTCCTTGTTCTGGTAAAAAATCACCAATTGCGACGTCACGCATGGTTGACAATGCCAAAGAACTAAGTTCAGCACCAAATCGGTTGTAGACTCGTAAAACAGTTCCGGTACCTGAACCTGTGATGAGAAGAATATCATCAAAGCCATCGTTGTCAAAATCAC
Organism: Candidatus Thermoplasmatota archaeon; assembly: GCA_038884455.1. NCBI lineage: Archaea > Methanobacteriati > Thermoplasmatota > Thermoplasmatota archaeon. The sequence goes on from JAWABU010000003.1 coordinate 13,445, forward strand.
CAACTGCCGCTCCTCGTTGGAGTAGTTTGACAAACAACTGTTTATACCCAACATCACTGAATTGAGAGTAGCTTTTTTCTGGAAGTGGTCGGTAGAGACAGGAACCAAAGGTTTGTCCTTGGTATGGATCATAGAGTTCTTCACAGTTGTTGCCGTTGTGGTGATCAATGATGCCGAAAAACATGTGGATTGTCCCATCTTTTTCAGTGACTGCGATATCATTGTATCCATCATGGTTATGATCCTTGATAATGACTGCTTGTGGTTGATTGAGCCCAGGAATCCTAAACAACAGATGACCGGTGGTGTTGAAGATTGACACATATCCGATCCGTTGTTCAGCAACCGCAAGATCTACATATCCATCGTTGTTGATATCGCCAATTGAAACCCCCATAGGATCATGCAGACCATGTATGGTTCGAAGTATTGCACCTGTGCTGTTCAAGATTTTGACTGAACCATTTGCATATTCAGCAACTGCAATATCATTTGAACCGTCATGGTTATAATCACCAATACACACACCAGTTGGTATATTCAATCCAGAGACTTGTTGTACCTGATTACCATTGGCGTCGTAGACAACAACGGTGTTTGATGATTCAATTTTCACGATTCTACCTGTTGGTCCAAAGGTTCCTAGTGCTACCCCATTGAGACCTCTGAGACCTTTATCTCCACCTATAGGGTTGCCATTTCTATCCATTGGTACAACCTGTGCTGCACCAGTTGTCATCAGGTCAGCAAGCACAGCGCTGGTGAGTCGTTGGTTGAGTAATGCTTCTTGTGGATTATTTTTGAATAAGTCAATTATTGTAGCAAACTCCTCTGAATCATTGGTTGGTGCACCAGGTGTATAGCCTTTAAGGAGTGTAACGGTTGACACAGTACTTGGTAATGTGAGTCCGCAGTAGTTTCCAGCAATCACTCGATAACAGAGGATCTTGTTTGCATCACCTTGTCGATTCACTATAACCTCTGTTCCGTTACCATTGAACACCTGCCATGAGGATCGTTCCCATTGACATCGCGGTGGTACAAAATCATTGTCAGGATAGTATTCTGCTTCTTCAACAATGTAAAATGTTGCCCCAGGAACTCGAGTCCAGTTTATGGTGAGCGGCAGATCTGAGTTGACGATGGATCCATTGGTTGGTGTATTAAGTGTTGGTCTGCCTTGTGGAGGAGTCCATCCGACTTGGTAACAATTTGAATATAACACTTGGATATCAACAATATTACTCCAGGGTGAAACACCACCTATTATGTCACTGACCCGCATGCGGTAGTAATACGTGGTTGTTTCAGCTGGTGCTTTCCAGAGTTTTTCATACAGATCAGTTCGTGATCCTGAAACATCCCATTCTCGGACGATAGTAGAAAATAGTGGATCTGTTGATTCTTGAAGATCAATATTGGTGGTGGATGAAACCGGATCCCAGCTGATGATATATGCTCGGTATCGTTCTATGGTGGTGCCTGGGTCATGAAGTAGTGGTGCTGGTTGCGTTTTGTTACCATATACGGTTACGGTGATCGTATCACTCCAGTCCCCATCTTCAGCATATGGTGCAAGTGCTTGGATACGGTAGTAATACGTTCGTGTAAATGTTGTGTTATGTGCTGTTGACCAGTTGGTCGCGGGAATGACACCGCATCCTCCAAATATTTTGTCGACAATGAGATGATCAAATCCGCGATCGGTTGCTTCTTGGAGGCGATATTGTCCTTCTGGCTCGATACGATTCCAGGTAAATGAGTAGGATTGTCCTGCGTAGGTTTCACGGGTACTTGGTTTGAGGCTTGGTGTTCCTGGTTTTGGAACTCCTGAGGTGCCGTATACTTTTTTTATCACCGGATTACTCCATGGTCCAAAGCCACCACTGTTTTTTCCTTTCACACGGTAGTAGTAGGTTGTCGTCGTGGTTGGTGAATGTTGAAATGCTTTATGAAAGGTTGATTTATTGGTTGTATATGTTTGAAGGTTTTGTGTAAACGTTGGGTTTGTTGCCTCTTCAATGAAGTATTCATGGATATCACTTTGATTATACGTCCATTCAATAAAGTAAGGGACACAGTGGGATGTGTTAAAGGTTGGTTGTATCAAACGTGGTGCATATTTTGGTGGAGGGAGTATTTCGATACTAACGTTTCGACTCCAGTTTCCATCATAGTACGTTGAACCAATTTTCCGGCGACATGCAATTTGATATTCGTAGACGGTTGGTTCAGTAACAGTATGAGAAAAGGAGTAGCCAAACCACCATGATCCATCAGTCTGATTTTGATACATGACATGGTCGTTAAGATTAAGGATCGTATTCTCGTTCCAATAGATTTCATTGATGAGTTTTTTTTCAATACGTGGCCTGTCAGCCGCAGTAAGGTTCACCCATTGATATTCTCTCAAATGATATCCATAGTCGATGCCACTGGTGGTCTTTTTCCAATGAAAACCATAGACACGCCCTGATCCATTTCTGACTGGAAGATCCTTGATGATTGGTGCATCTTCTGGTTTTGCTTGAATTGTGATTGAAACAACATTGCTCACTGGACCATAGCGATCGAATTTATTATAGGGAACTACTCGATAGTAATAGGTGATCTGTGGTGTCGTTTTGAGAAACGGTCGCCACAGCCAGGTCTGTGCAGGATAATTATACCAGGTAACATTGTTTGTTGATTCCTGAAGGACATAATATGCGATGCGATCAACCGTATTCCAGGAAACGAGGTAGAATCCATATTCCTGTACTGAAGGTTGTGATACCGTGATGGTTGGTTTGCTGGGTGGTGCAAGGATTTCAACGGAGCGATAATCGGTACAGGTACCACCGTTTTTATCAGTCACCTTCACCACGATCGTGCATCGTCCTGGTGCAAGTGTATTTGTTGAAAACCAGGTTGTTTTCGAAGAAACACCGGTCTGAACAGAGAGTAGTCGCGAGGTGATATTACGATGTTCATCTCGTCGTTCTTCAAACCATTCATAGGTATATGGACCGTTGCCTTTGGTTACTTTTGCAGTAAATGAAATCGTATCATTCTGAGCAATGAGTGTATACTCATCAGCAGGTTTTTCGAATTCAATAATCGGATATTCAACTGGTGCATAGTAAATCAATGCATTATGCAGCCAGATACCTTTATGATGATTTTCATAGCCTCCTTCAAGGAACGGATCACCATCATATCTGAAATTTACATATGCGGTTGATGCGCCTGCTGCTTGGGCCCGGATATATGCCCCTGCCCAAATATAATTTGCTACGTTCTGATTTAATTTCACATTTTGTAAAAAGATTGTTTTCGCTCCTGAGGTGTTTTCTGAAACATTAAACAACATATCGTAGAATTGTAAAATATCGATGATATTACCGACTCCAGGAATTCCGAGTGATTGCTCGATTGCTTCATCAAGGACAGAATTTGCAACAATGTTAACAATTTCTTCAGTATACGAAAGTGCAGGGCCCAGAACGTCGACAAGATCACCTCCTTCAGCAAGCTTGGTCCATTTAGAGATACCTGCCGGCGGTGGTGCTCCCCATGCGAGACCTGAACCGACAATATATCCATACAATGAAGCACCGATCGGTGAAACAGAGTTGACATCCATGCTTCCAGCCCAGGTCGTTCGAATGAAAATATTTGCACGGCGATTCTCAGCAGTTTCAATCGGACTGAATTCTCGATAACTAAATGCTGCTACCTCAGAATATGATCGTAAGAATTCATCCATTTCAGTGAATTCTTTCCAAGATGCATGATACCCATGCGCGAATACCCAGGGATGGACTGCATATCCAGAGATGGTTAGATCAGTATAGATGCCTGGGTAAACTGACCAATCGCCATGTTCTGTCGCCCAGGTTTGACAAGGATCTGAATCCTGGACTTCAACGTAAGAACCAGAAAAAAGAAGACGAGGATACGAATCCTGTGCGTTCAGCGTGATCTCAAGGGTTCCAAGCTCAGCCATCAGCGTAGCAATATAGATGCTGTCGTGGAGTTTCCCAACATCTTGCACCGTCTTATTTCCGCAGGTGTATCGCTCATAGATCTGGGTAGGGCTGTTTGGTGTTGAATATATTAAAAACGAGATATTATCTGCGAGATCAATCGTTGTTGTGGTAACTTCGGTAAGAAGATGGCATATAATCGTATCGCCATAGGTTGCTCCAAGATCAATAGTATAGGTGATGTGATCACTGTTATCTGATTCAGGGACGTAGTGAAAATCAGTAAAAACAGCGCCCCTTCTCCTAGTTGATTTTGGTTGATTTGCATAGTCTCCAGTTTTTTCTGAAGCCAAGGACGTTTCTTTTTTAGATTCTTTTGGTACGTCTCCACAGTGCTGACATGGCTCGTCATGTTCGACATCTGCAGCTTTAGCAGTGTTCTTTGAAACAAACTGAGTATTGGTACATGGTACAAAACAAAATCCAAAAAACAGCATCGTCAACGACAACGCTATGAGTATTTTTTTTGTTTGAACATGCATATTTTTGCCTCCCATTGATAAACTTTAGCAAGATTTACATATCTGCTGTATATTTAAATATCTTATGAAAAAAATATATCTTTGTTTTTAATGGAATTTGAGATTTTTTCCTAATAAAAAACACTTGTTACGTACCATTTATTTTTTTATTTTGGTTTTTCTCCATGACGATTTAACGGCTTCGTAGAGAATACTTGTTTCAAAAACCAATTTTTTACTATCGTTTGTTGTAAGTTGAAATGCGTGACTGCAGATGTTGCATTTTTAAAAAATGAGCTAACGATTATTTCCTGGATGAACGAAGAAAATTGTTGATGCTTCGATCGTAGGTTCGTTCAGCAGTATCAGTAAAATAACATGCAGGGAGTTCATATCGGCTCCTATGATACGCAAGGCAGATACAGCACATTCCTTTTTTTTCACAGGGATATGAACAGTTACAGTAACGTGCTCTGTTTTCCTCTTTTTTGCATTCCATGACTCTTCACCTTTCTCTGAATAAGTTCTGTAAACTCATCTTCATTTAAAATGGTAATCCTCAGTTTTTTTGCCTTGTCATATTTTGATCCTGGATCTGAACCAACAACAACATAATCGACATCTTTTCCAACTGATGAAACAACAATGCCGCCAAGCTGTTTTACCGCTTCTGAGGCTTGAGACCGAGATAGCGACATCAGGCCACCGGTAAAGACAAACCGTTTTCCCTGCAACGGCAGGTTGGTAGCAGATCGTTCTTCTTTCGTTTGAATACCGAATTCTTTCAGCTTACGGATGAGTTCCTGATTTTCATCATTTGCAAAAAAGGTGATGATTGCTTCAGCTGTTTTCTCACCAATGCCAAATATCGAACTGAGTTCTTCTTTGGTTGCTTGTGCAAATGCATCGAGAGAATGATACGTATTTGCAAGTATTTGTGCAGCGTATTTACCAACATGGCGAATTCCAAGACCGTAAATCAATCTCGATAAACTTTGTGTTTTACTTCGTTCAATTGAATCGAGGAGATTTTGTGCTGCTTTATCTTTAAATCCGTCAAGTTTCATGATATCTTCTTTTGTCAAACGGTACAGATCGGCAATTGAATCGACAAGTCCCTTTTCGATAAGTTTATCTATCGTTGATTCTCCGAGATGTTCAATGTCCATCGCATCTCGAGATGCATAATATTTAATTCGCCATTTCAAACGAGCAGGACACATTTTATTTGGACATCGGACTGCGACTTCGTCTTCTGAGTGAACAACAGGAGATCCGCATACAGGGCATGTCTTAGGGACCCCACGACGTTTTTCAGAGCCAGTACGTTTTTCAGGGATGCTTTTCACAACTTTTGGGATTACATCACCACTCCGTTCAACAAGGACGGTATCCCCGATTCTGATATCTTTTCGTTTCAACTCATCGAAATTATGGAGCGTTGCTCGTGAAACTACAACGCCGCCGACGCTTACTGGCTCAAGAATTGCAACTGGAGTGAGTGTACCGGTGCGTCCAACTTGAATTGCTATGTCAAGAAGTTTTGTTGTTGCTTGTTTTGCTGAGAATTTAAACGCAATGGCCCATCGTGGATGTTTTATTGTTTCACCGAGTACTTGTTGATGGGCAAATGAATTTACTTTTAGAACCACGCCATCAATTTCATAATTGAGAGTATCTCGTTTTTTTTCGAGATCCTGACAGTATCGTATTGCTTCGTCGATCGTTTGAACTTTTTCAACTAGCGGATTGACGCGAAATCCTGCCTCTTTTAAGAGTTGTAATGCGTGTTCTTGAGTATCAACAGGGCAGTTTGCTGAGACAAGATAATACATAAAATTATCAAGAGGTCTTTTGGCAACAATCCGCGGGTCAAGTTGGCGAAGTGATCCAGCTGCTGCATTTCGAGGGTTTGCAAATAGGGGTTCACCTCTTTTTTCTAACTCTTTATTCATTCGGATAAAACCATCAAGCGGCATATATACTTCACCGCGAACTTCAACATCGACCAGAACATCTCCTTGAAGTCGAAGTGGAATACTTTTGATAGTTTTGAGATTTAAGGTAATATCGTCTCCCTGTTTTCCATCACCTCGTGTTGCACCTTGAACAAACATTTTGTTTTTGTAGTGTAATGCAACGCTCAGTCCGTCGATTTTTGGTTCAGCGATATATTCAACAGTTGGGACAATCTTTTTAACTCGTTGATCAAACTCTCTGAGCTCGTCGTAGCTATACGCATTATCGAGTGATATCATAGGAATAGTATGCGTAACTGACGAAAACCCTTTGAGTGGTTCTCCTCCAACGCGTTGTGTCGGTGAATCTGGAGTAATAAATTCTGGATGTTCTTGTTCTAGTTTTTCTAATTTTTTTAGTAATACATCAAACTCGTAATCAGAAATAACTGGATTGTTTTCCACATAATATTTATAGTTATGATAGTTGATTTCTTCTCGAAGTTTTTCGATTTGTTTTTTTATATCGTTTTTTTTCATAGCTTTTCGTTCATGGTATCTCAAGTATTTTTTTTATTTTTTTGAATGAATAGGCATTGAGAATATCTTTTTTTTCAAGCCAACCACGGCGTGCTTGAGCTACTCCAAATTGCATGAAATCGAGATGGTTAACTGCATGTGCATCTGTGCCAATCACGAATCGAATTCCATATTCTCTTGCTTGCTTGATATGTACATCATTAAGATCAAGTCGATCAGGAAATGCATTGATTTCTAAGAACATATCTGTTCTTTTTGCGGTGTCAAATATTTTTTCAACGTCAACTTCGAAAGGTTCTCGTTTCCCAATCATTCTTCCTGTTGGATGGGCAAGAAAATCAGCAAATCCTGTTTCCATTCCAGAGATGATCCGTTGGGTCATTTCTTTTTTTGTCATTTTAAAGCGGGAATGGATACCGATATACACAAAATCAAATTCAGAGAGGATCTTTTTTGAATAATCCAAAGTTCCATCAGGAAGTATATCGCATTCGGTACCGTAAAGAATCATAAAATCTGAAAAAGTCTCATTTAGTTTTCGTATTTCTGACAATTTTTTTTTGAGTTTTTCTTCAGATAGACCGTTTGCTATTTTCAACGACTGGGAATGATCTGTACTTCCTAAAAATTGATACCCTTTCGTCTGAGCGTATTGTGCGAGTGTCGTCAGATCATCAAATCCATCACTCCACCTTGAATGAACATGAAAATCACCTTGCATGTCATCATACCGTACAAGAACAGGTAATTGGTGTTTTTTAGCCGCATCAACTTCACCGCGATTTTCACGAAGCTCTGGCTCAATATATGACAATTCGAGCTTCTGATAAATATCCTGCTCGTTTTTTCCAGCAACATACTTTTGATTTTTTTTGGTAAACAGTCCATACTCACTAAGTTTGTAGCCTTTCCTACTTGCAAGACTTCGAACAGCAACATTATGTTCTTTTGATCCGGTAAAATACTGGAGAGCAGCACCATAACTCTTATCGGGTACAACCCGGATATCAACCTGCAGCAGATCATCTAATTGCACGCTTGTTTTGGTTACACCTTTCATCAGTACTTTCTTGACTCGGGGAAACTGGATGAAATACTCCATGATCTGTTCAGGATGTTTTGAGCTTACCAGAATATCAAGGTCACCGATAGTTTCCTTCATTCGGCGGACGCTTCCTGCAAGACTGACTGCATCGATTTTTGTATTTCGCTTGAGATAGTCGAGATATTCCATGCCATCAACATAGGCAACATTGAGCAGTACTCGGCCGGTTGTTTGTTCTCTCAAGCTGATACCTCGCAGTATATTTCGTTCGGTGATTTCACCAAACCCCTCTAAGTGTCTTAGTGTTCCATGTTCACACGCTTTCTTTAAATCAGCAATGGTTGTAATTCCAAGTTTTGTATAGAGTGCTGCAACTTTCTTAGGACCAAGACCAGGGATCTCTAACAATTCAAGGAGTCCTTCAGGTATTTCTTTTTTTAATTTCTCAAGATATCGAATATTTCCTGTTGTGAGAAGTTCGAGTATTTTTTTTGCCAATGCTTCGCCGACTCCAGGGATGTTTGTCAGTCGTTTTTCTTCGGCGATCTTTTCGATATTTTCATCGAGCCCTTCGATAGTTTGTGCAGCAATTCTGTATGCTCGAATTTTAAAAAAATTTTCACCTTTGATATCAAGAAGATTTGCAATTGTATACAGTGTTTCCGCGACCATCTGGTTCTTCATAGTTTTTCTTCGCATCCTTCAAGAAATATGATTACGGTAACGTCATCTCCATCGAGTAATCGTAATTTCTCGCGAAGGTTATCCTTAGAGATGAGTTCAAGAATATTTGAATAATGACTTCTTTTCGGTAGAATGATTGCTCCTGGTATATCGTTGATCATTGCATGAAAACATATACCCCCACCAAAGGTTCTGTTTTCTGTTTTAAACTCATCAATAGTAATACCTTTGCAGTTTTTTAACAACCGAAGTTTATTACGCTCGACAGAATCAATTTCAACATTGAGTGTTCCAGGATAGGGCAAAAACTGAAGTTTGTTTTGGAACTGAACTGCATATCCTTTTTGTTCTGTGTAATATTTTCCTTCACCAAGACCAGATACAACTTTACCTTTGAATACAATCTTATTTGGTAGATCAAATATTTGTTTATACAATGCATACTCATCAGCTAAGATATCGGCACCGGCTTGGGTGATTTGTATCAATTGTTTTTTAATCCCAAACTCGCGCGAGATCATTCCTACTTTTTCTAATTCAAGAAGATATCGTGATGCTGTTTGTTGGCTTGCGTCTAATCGTGCTGCTAGTTCTTGTGAAGAGATCTCGACACGATTTCGCATAGCTCCAAGCAATCCGAGTTCTTTTAGCGTTTGAAGTAGGTATGGTTTCATAGCTTTCCTCCAATAAAATATTTTTTTTTGTTATTTTCCCATTTTTTCTGCTAGTTTTTCTCCTTCGGTGGTAAACCAAATGGTATTTCCCTTCTGTTCAAGGATCCCTGCATTGATAAAATCAGAAATAATTTTCTCTGCAACAGATCGAATTATGCGCTGTTTTTTGATGATACGATTGATATTTTTTTCTCCAGAGGCAATTTCATAGAATATTGCACGTCGATGTTTATTTGAAAGTATAAATCCTTCATCCATAGGTATAACCAATATCTTAATTTATTGGTATCACATAAAGCTTTTCAAAGGTATGTTTCGAAATATTCCAACAATTCTATCTGCAGAGCAACTGCTAGATCAGGCAATTCGGAAAACAAAAAAAATTGTTGTTGCTGATCCAATTCGAAAGTATAAAATCAAAAAGGAGATCATCGCCCGCACTGATTCTTTTGTTCAGATGATTGCGTCACAGTTAGATAGTTATGTGAAGAATTTTCCGTCTATCGATCGTCTTCATCCATTTTATCAAGAACTCATTCATATTCGGATTAATACCGATAAACTAAAAAAGTCTCTTGGCGCGATAAGTTGGGCGAGTCGCACCGTTGCTCAAATCTATTCTCAGCAGCAGGGTTCTTTGAAAAGAACAAATGATCTATTCTTCTTAAAACAAAAACAAAAAGAGATCTATGGACGAATCTCTTCAGTTGTAAAACAAATAGATTTGCATCTTCTCTTTGTTGCAGGCGCACAAAAAATTATAAAAGATTTTCCTGAACTGTTGGATGTTCCGACGATTGTTATTGCAGGGTATCCAAATGTTGGTAAATCATCATTGTTACGTCGATTGTCAAAGGCGACCCCGAAAATCGCTCAGTATCCTTTTACCACGCAGGAAATCCATGTAGGTCATCTTGATCATATTGTACGTTATCAAAAGAAAACGTATCAAATCATTGATACACCAGGTCTTCTTGATCGCCCGATGAATCAGAAGAATCCAATTGAAAAGCAGGCGATTGCCGCGCTTAGTCATCTTGCAGACATGATCATTTTTATAATCGATCCAACAGATACCTGCGGGTATTCTCTGGATGATCAAAAAAAATTACTCGATCGAATTCAAAAAATGTTTCATGATGTTCCACTACTTCTCATTGAAAATAAGTCTGATCTTCGAACAACAAGTACTCTTCCTGGTGTGCTCCGAATTTCCTGTAAGACTAATCAAGGAATTGAAGTTTTAAAGACAAATATCTTTAAAGTATTAGAACAAGTATAACCGGATGTCTACCTGCATATATATGTATAATATTATGTGCGAAAAATGCTCTTAAAAGCATATCTTATTCTGTATATTAGGAAGAGAAGAAAACAACTTATTCCCTTTTTCGAATAACCCCCTCTTTTCCCCCCTCTATTCTTCCCTTCCTATTATTCTGAAAATAATACAACGACACTACAGATATTTTTTGTTATCTTAATTTTTTCAAAAACGCATATATTTTTTTCAGAAAAAAGATTTATCCGGGAAAGATCCCTATTAAAAAAGAATAAAAAGTTTTTATCGGCGGGTTTTGATTGTTTGCATAATTTCTTTACCAAACTCAGTGATACCATATAGGCGAATATTTTTTCCGCCAGTTTTTTCTTGGATCAAATCAAGATTTAAAAGTGATTCTTCTTCTTTGTACCGTGTACCCATTCCCCGTAATGCACCGATAACATTTGATGGAGAAGCACCAACATGGTATGCTATTTCTGAGGTGTAGCTATAGTTAGGATTTATCTCTAAAAGATATTCAGCGATTTTTTTTCGGATATTGCTCCTGCGTAATGCTCGAATTGCGAGAGGTCGTTTTAATTCGAGCGAATCAGCTGTATGATTGTCTCCAAGCATCCCATCCACGATCCTTTCAAAAAGCAAATGTACTACTGTTTTATATACTATTCTACAGGGAATAACTAGCTACATACGTTATTGGATATTTTCATGCACCATTAGCTGCATAAGCACATAGTAATTCTATAATGATTCATATGTTTCAATAGTTGTGTAGGAGTATTCATGTCTGGCTTATACGCATATCAACTTACGTATTATTCAAACTAAGAAAAATTTGTAATTACAGATGAACAATGTTCTGATAGAGAAATGCGGGCGCCGGGATTTGAACCCGAGTTTTAAGCTTGGCAAGCTTAAGTGATACCAGACTACACTACACCCGCTTTAAAGTATGTGTAAGACCAGAACCTGCAGGTCCTTAAAAAGCATTACTATTTAAATTGAACTTCGATAGTTTTTATTTTTTAGAATATATTTTTGTAGTTTATTCTGAGAAAGATATAAATATTAGATTTTTCAATATATTTTTGAGTACGCGTATGAGAGCGATTTCAACTTTTATCATCATATTGATATTTTTTTCATCGTTTCTTCAATTCTCTACAGTACAAGCGCATCCTCTCCAGTTAAGAATTGATTTTCAAAAAAATTCTTTGCTGCAACAAAAAATAGTACCCAAAATGATACCGAAGGTTGTTTCTAAAACAAGTACTGACTATGGTTTTAATCCTACTGATATAACATTGTCTGATGATGGTTTCCATAGGTCAGATATGCTTCATTTTATTGAGTGGTGGTATTTTGATGCAATATTTGAAAATGGGTATAGTGCCCAGATGAGTATCCGTGTTGTTAACGCTTTTGATCTGGGTATTGTTTATTCTCGTCTAGATATCTATAAACATGGGATTCTTCTATCTCACAATCAAGAATGCTATTTATTTGATATGTTCATTGCTTCATCCTCTCAACCACTCATATATCTCGATGGAAAGAAAATAATACAAGGATATATCGATGAAAAAACAGATACATTGATTTTCGATGTGTGTTTTTCATTTTCTCAAGCTTCTGCGGATCTTCGTTTTATAGGATTAACAAAGGGATGGAAAGGGCAACTCCCTGGTGGAGATTGGTGGGGTGTTATTCTTCCTCAGGCAGCGGTAACCGGTTCACTAACACTTCACGATCAAAGTATTCCCGTGTCTGGTCGTGGGTATCATGATCATAATTGGGAGGTAACCGCTAGTGCAGGGCTGAATTTTGGCTGGTTTTGGGGAAAAATCTCGAGTAAAAAATATGCGGTGACATGGTCAACGATTCTGTCAACACGATTTATCCGTCAGCCAATTCTTGTTATAAATACACAATGTGGTGGGTATCTCAATATACCATCCCCAGATATTGATTTTGCTGCGCGTAACTATTCTTTTGACAGTGGTTTGTTATTGCCACATAGCTTTTCATTGGTGGTTCATACCAGCGATGTTGATATGAAAATTGATATCGAGGTTTTATCAGTTCACCATGACCGTATTCTCGCTGTTCTTAATTACTGGAGATATCATGTCAAATGTACTGGGTTTATAACAGTACAAGGAATAACCGAACCTGTTGATTCAATTGAGATCGCTGAGTTTTTACGATTTCGATAGGTATATAGGTTCTTTTGGTATCTTTTCTCCAGATACCAAATATTTTTATGATACTTATTGATTATCCCCCTCTTGCGATTGGGTGATTTCGATGTCAACTGATACGAAAATAGATCAAATCTGTGATGGACTTACTATGATTAGTGAAGATAACTCAATCCCAAGGAATATTCGGCGGGGTGCAGAAGAAGTTAAACAAATTTTACTGCAGAAAGGACCGCCCATTGATCTCCGTGTAGCTACTGCGACCTCTCGACTTGATGAGTTGGCAAATGATCCAAATATCCCTCTCCATGGCCGTACACTTATTTGGAATATCATGAGTCGATTAGAGGAATTAGCATAATTTTTTTACCATTGACTGTAGAATAAGAAGAGTTGGATGATATGATTCGTATTGGCCAAGCCGGTATACCTCTCTCATGTAAAGGCAGGACAAATAAAGATGGTATTGTTTATACGCATAAAAGCCTTGATCTAAATGCTATCGAAATTCAATTTGTCCGTGGACTATATGTTATGTCTGATGAAGAGGCACAATTTATTAAAGACTATGCAAAAGAAAACGATATTGAAGTGCATGTACATGCACCGTATTACATTAATCTTGCTGGCGATGACGAAGAGCTTGAAATGAGTTTTGAAAAAATCATGAAAGCCGCTGAGATGGCTGAAAAAATAGGTGCAAAAACTGTTATTATTCATCCTGGTTTTTATGGAGATGAAAACCCAAAAAAGACGTTAAAAACAATCATAAAAAATTCGAAGAAAATCGTAGGAATGTTTAAGAAAAAGAAAATGAAAGTTCGTCTTGGTTTAGAAACTATGGGGAAGCAAAAAGTCTTCGGTTCTCTTGATGAAGTTATTGAAGTTTGTAAAAATGTTAAAGAAGTTATTCCAATCATTGATCTCGGCCATATTCATGCTCGTGGTAATGGATGTTTAAAAGAAAAAGAGGATTTTGAACAAATTTTTACAAAATTAAAACCACTCAGATTACGTCATTATATCATTCACATTACAGGAGTTTTACATGAAAATGGTAACGAATTTTATCATATTCCAATAAAAAAAGGAGATATGCCGATCGCACCGTTAGTTGATGTAATTTTAGATCATAATTATAATGTTACCTTAATTTCTGAATCTCCATTGCTTGAACATGATGCTGTGTATATTCGTCTTCAGGTTGAAAAAGCGATCATGAAACGAACTGGGAAAGAACAAGCGTATTATAAGGATCTCTCTGAAGTTGTATGAATCAGGATGCCGTATTTCATGAATCGGTCAGATTTATTGAAAAGAAAATTCAACATATACTTGAAAAAATTTCACAACATGAGATTGATTCAGTTATCTGTTTATTTTTCAAAGCAAAACGAATTTTTGTTTACGGTGCTGGGCGTTCCGGTTTAGTTGCAAAAGCTTTTGCTATTCGTTTAGTTCATCTTGGTTTTCAAACCTTTGTGATTGGCGAAACAATCGGTGCACCGGTAAAAAAAGGTGATCTGGTTTGTATTATTTCAGGATCTGGAGAGACAATCCCTGCAGTGATGACCGCAGAAATAACGAAAAATATTGGTGCAAAACTTGTTGTTTTTACGGGAAATCAAAGCTCACGTATCACCAAATTTGCCGATATTTCTCTTATTTTGTCAACTGAATGTAATGATCATGAACGAAAGAATTTTGCCCCGTTAGGAACCTTATTCGAAGCGAGTGCATGGATTTTACTTGATGGCATTATCTCTGAATTGATGCATAAAAAGAGAGAAACCGAGGAAACTATGCGTTCTCGACATGCTACTCTAGAACTTCCATGAAACAATAATGCTATTGTCCCAAATATATTTTTTGAGAAAATGAATATCTCTTGCATGATATGTCGTGTGATTGCAAGCTTCCAATATATTTTTATAATGAATTTTGTCTACCGCTTTTCAAAAGAGGCATCTTACAATGAGTTCCGTTTCAACGTACACCCGACAACCGATAGTCAGTGTTCTTGGTCATGTCGATCATGGCAAGACAAGTTTACTTGATTATATCCGTGGCTCAACAGTTGCAGCTCGTGAGGCTGGTGCAATCACCCAGCATATCGGTGCCACCGAAGTTCCTATTGATGCGATATATAACGTCTGTGGTAGTTTGTTAAGTAATAAGAAGTTTATTGTTCCGGGTTTGTTGTTTATTGATACTCCAGGTCATCATGCATTTACTACTCTGCGATCTCGAGGAGGATCTCTTGCAGATATTGCCGTTCTTGTCATCGATATTCAGGAGGGATTCAGACCACAAACCCATGAATCGATAAGTATACTTCGTCAATACAAAACTCCGTTTATTATTGCAGCAAATAAGATTGATGCGCTTTCAGGTTGGCAAACGTTAGAGGGCGATGCGAAATCTCGTCTGGAAAATCAACGGGTGCCGACAAAATCATTATTTGATGAAAAGCTGTATGAACTCATTGGAACAATGTACGATAAAGGGTTTAAATCAGATTTATATTTTAATGTGACTGATTTTCGAAAAACAATCCCGATCATTCCTGTTTCTGCTAAAACCGGTGAGGGAATTCCAGAGTTACTCATGATCCTCGTTGGTCTTGCTCAGCGTTTTTTAGAAGCAGATCTTACTACCGATGAGAGCGGCGCAGGCAAGGGAACAGTTCTTGAAGTCAAAGAAGATGTTGGTCTTGGAACAACGATTGATGCGATTATTTACAGTGGTCGGATTACAAAAGATGATACTATTGTTGTTGGTACATCGACTGAGCCAAAAGTAACAAAGATTAAAGCGTTGTTGAAACCAAAACCACTTGATGAAATCCGTGATCCTCGTGAACGTTTTGATAGTGTAAAAGAGGTTCATGCTGCTTGTGGTATTAAAATTTCTGCGCCTCATCTTGATACGGTTATTCCTGGTGCTCCACTTCGTGTTGTTCGCGATAATCTGCAGGAGTTGATCGATGAAATAAAAAGTCAGACTGCTGTAAATATTACGTTGGATAAGCAGGGTATTCTTGTCAAAGCTGATGCGATTGGTTCACTTGAAGCTATTGTTAAGGAATCTCAGGAGAAAGGGATTTTCATCCGAAAAGCAGAAATCGGGAATGTATCAAAACGAGATATTGTCGAGGTTGCTTCGCTCACAGATCCGCTGGAACGGGTGATTTTTTGTTTTAATGTCAAGATTCTTCCCGAGGCAAAGGAGGAAATTGGACATACTGATGTAACTATTCTTGAATCTGATGTAATCTATACAATTATTGAGAATTACGAGATATGGCTTGAGAAGAAAAAAGCTGAAATCGACAAGGCACGCAGACAGGATTATGTTCATCCCGGAATGATTAAGTTTCTCCCGGAATATGTTTTTCGATTGAGCCATCCTGCGATTTTTGGGGTTCGTGTTCTCGCTGGTCGAATCAAGGTTGACATGCGGCTGATGAAAGATGATGGAAAAATCATCGGTTCGATTAAAGGAATACAATCGGACAATAAACCAGTTCAAGAAGCGTTGCAAGGTCAGGAGGTTGCAATTTCAATTGATGGGGTCACTATTGGACGGCAAATAAAAGGCGGTGACATTCTTTTTACTGATATCCCTGAGGTTGATGCAAAAAAACTCAAGGAGCTCGAAGTGTTGACTAGTGATGAGAAAGATGTTTTACAAAAAATCATTGATATCAAGAGGAAAGAAAATAAATTTTGGGGTATGTAATTTTTTTCTGAGTATCTTTGGTTATAGATATTTTTTTAAATGAGCTGTATCACTCCTGTGTAGAGCAGGATCATAAAGAGAATTGTGAGTAATGAACCGATTGCGACAATAGTAAAGGTTTGTTTACTGGGAAATCCCAATCCGGTCCCAATGATTGTTGTTGACATGGCACCAGTTCCCTGGAATGGTATAAACATAAAAATAAGTAAAGCAAGTGGGAGAAGCGTACCATATCTTCGTGCTTTGATTGCCTCGGTTTTTTGATGGAGTTGATCATACCACTTTTTCAGTGAAATATGTGTTTTGTAGAGGTGAGGTTTGCGTCGTCGAATTCCAATGAATGGAAACGCAGGGATATGTTTGATGAGAAGTTCTATGATCCACCAGTTTGTAATGATGATGATACTGACAAGAAGATCAAATACCCAGAGTGTTACCGCCCAGTAATGTGCTGGGATGCCTTGGCTTAATCCAAGTGGTATCACTGTTTCTTTTCCAGCGGGCGGTATGAAGTATGCAAGCGATAATGCTGAATACCATGTTTGTTGATGAGGAGGCAATTGGTTGAAAATAAGAATAAAAACTAATGCTCCAATTCCAACAAGGATACTAAAAAAACTATATTGAATGATGTGTTTTTTTCCTGATTCTGAAAGAGTATATCTTTTTTGGTTGTTTGGTTTCAGAGTTTTCTTTTTTTCTGCGTCGTTCATTTTTCAATCCTGCGCTCTTTTGTTTTTATGGTGTAGAGTTGTTGGTCAGCAGCAACGCTCGAAAATGTCTCTTGTTTTTTTTGTCTGAAGAAACTTATTTGTAGGTTATTTTTATGTAATGAAATATTGAATAAGTGGTTTTAATCCAAACCATTGCAGGATGTTTTGATCCCACATCACTAAGATTAAACCAATTAAACTCAGGAGAGTGAACCATACCCAGTAGGTGGAAACGATTTGATCAATTTTTAATCGAGCAATTGCTACTCGGATCAGCGTTACTGAAAAGAGAACTACCAGCAGGATTTTTACCAGATAAAAAAGAAAATCAAGGAGGTATCCAGGGATTGTCCCAGTAATACTGTGAAAGATCTCAAGTTGAGTGAGGTTATAGGGGAAAAATAGGGCAACGATAAGAGATGCCATAACCATAGTTTTTACTCCATCAGTAAGATAGAATAAACCGAGGTTTCGACCTGAGTATTCAGCGAGGAGCCCACCAGCAATTTCAGTTTCTGCTTCAGATGCATCAAAAGGTATTTTTGACAGCTCAGCAGGTGTGACAATAACGAGGGTGACGAGCATGATGATACAACCGATAAAGCCAATTGGTCCAACCGTGTTCCAGATTGGATTTGTTGTGATTGTCGTCAGTGCAAACGGCGTGGTCATTGTTCGAAGGTTCCACGCAAATCCAATTATGATGATTGCAAGGGGAAACTCGTAAGCGATCATTGTTGCCATTTCACGTTGTGCACCAACAACAGCGTAGGGTGAACCAGAGGAGAAACCGCCGATCACCATGGCAAGCGACGGAAGAATGAGTAGATATAGGATGAGGATGAGATCACCGGTTGTCGAAAGAACCGCAGGAAAACCTCCAATCGGGATATATAACAATATGGTAATAGTTGCAACCAGACCTGCAAGTGGCGCGAGGTGAAACAGCCAAGGGATTGCATCATTTGGAACTATGTTTTCTTTGACAAACAGTTTTCTAACATCTCTAAATGGTTGGCGTAGGGGTGGGCCGATCCTTCCTTGCATGCGGGCAGAGAGTTTCCGGTCAATACCTTTGTACAGTAAACCAAATATGATGCCAAAACCACCGATGAGCAAGGCACTAATAATGAGACGTGCAGCGAATTCTATCGATTGCACTGCATTCATTTAGATCACCTCAAGAATAACAAAAAGAACCGCAAGGATTATGGTAAACCAGATGACGTAATCACGAGCATCACCAGTATGTATTTTTGTTACAACTGTATAGACTGAACGCATGCTATGGATAAAACCCCAGTAGAGATTACTCGCAGTCACATGGGTTTGATCTGAGGAATACTCAATGTTTCCTGAGAGAAAAGGTTGTTCTTGATCAGTATTTTTTTTGTAGTCTTTTCTCCCAAACATTCGAAGAACATAGATCAACAGGAAGATAAAAACAAATGCGAGAATCCAAAGAATCGGATGCCAAAAACCGCTTCCGGTGGAAAATTTTTCAAGGAGTGATTCTACAAGGTTCATTGTTTACATCCCTCCTAAAACAGTGGTGATATATTGTGTATGATTGAGGAGTGCATGTGCTGCTGGTTGAATGATCGTCTCTAAAAAAAACTCAGGGAATACACCAATGAAAATAATCAGTCCTGCAAAGAAACCCATGGCAACAAGCATGCTTTTTGGTACTTCTCTGAGGACCTCATGGGTCTGCGGTTTTGGTCCCATGAACACTGCATAAAAAACTTTGACGAACACTGCCAGCAATAAAATACTGAAGAGGATCTCAATAATCGCAAGGATAGGATTCAGTTGAAATGTTGATTCATACAACATGAGTTTTGAGTCAAATCCGTTGAAGGGAGGCATTCCAGAAACTGCAAATAATCCAATTATAAAAAACACCGTTGAAAATTTCATATGATGGGCAAGACCCTGCAGGTCATCTAACGTTCTTTTTTTGGTAACATAGTAAATTGCACCTGCAACTAAAAAGAGCAGACCAATATCAAGGATATCATTGAATATATGAAAGATACTCCCTTGTAAAGCAACAACACTATATGCTGGATAACTTATGTTGTTTGCTGTATCGATGGTTGCTGATGCAAGGCGTACCCCAACGCCGATGAAAATGTATCCGATTTCTCCAACAGCAGCAAAAGCAATCAGCCGCATAAGATCACGTTGACGCAATGCCATGAAGATCCCAAGAATTATTGTTATTACAGCAAGTGCAATGATAAACCAGCCTACGATAATCGATGTCTGCGGTGTAATGGTTGTAAAAACACTACCATACAGAGTAAAACAAATTCGTAAAACACCATAGACACTTGCCATGGTTGCTCCCATAATGACGATGGTAATTGAAGGAGGTGCCTCTCCGTAGGAATCAGGAAGCCAGAGATGCAACGGAGCAAGCCCTGCTTTTAATGCAAGCGCGCCGAGGAACAACACCAAGGTAATTTTATCAAGATATGTATACTGCAGGAGGTTTGCTAAGGTTGCAATATTTAATGCATTATACTGCGCATATAAAAGACCTATTGCAAATAAAACAAACAATGCGGCAATCGAACTCACAACAATGTATTTGAATGCTGCTTCAAACACTTCAGCACGGTGCACCCAGAATGCAATCAGAGCACATGATGCGATACAAGATATTTCAAGAAATACAAAGAAATTAAACAAATCGCCGGTCAGAACCATGCCAAGAATACTAGTCAGCAGTAATAAAAGCAGCGTGTAATATTTATCAAGTCCGTCTTGATTTTTCATAAAACTGAGCGAATAGATACTGCCAACAAATGCAAGGAGCAACGCAATTGACGCAAAAAGTATGCTGAATGCGTCAACTTCAAAAAGGATACGTACTACCGGAAGTACTAGGTTTGAATCACCGAAAATATAGATGCGTGGTCCATGGACGAGCACGTCAAAACCAAGAATTCCAAAAACAACACTGGTAACTACTATCATAACAACAACGAATATATTTCGAGCTTTGTCTCCAATTCTGCTGACAAGCGGGGTGAGAAACGCAGCAAGGAGCGGTGTTGCAACGACCAGTGCAGGTGAATGAACAAGGAGGTTGTCGAACCAGTTCATTCTTTTAACCTCCGTATTTTTGAAACATCAAGTGAACCATACTGTTTATAGATGTGCATCACCAACGACAGCATCAGTGCAAGCACAGCAACTCCGATAACAATACTGGTTAGGGTAAGTGCCTGAGGAACAGGAAACACCATGCTTGATGGGACGTTGCGGATAACCTCTGAAGGTGCGCTGGTGTAAATCGGGGCAACACCTCCTTCTCGATACCCAAGTGTTATGAGGAACAGGTTAACACCGCTTTCAATAATTGTAATTCCAATGACAATTTTGATGAGATTTTTCCGAAATATTACTGCATATAAACCGATGATAATGATAATAACAACTGCAATAAAAGGAAAATTCATCATCATTGCTTCCACCTCTTACTATTACTGACAAACGCCATGATAAGAATGATAATGAATAATCCTGCAATGACTTTGACACCGACCGCGAAGTTCATCAGGGGAAGTACACCACCGGTATTGAAATCAGCAGCAGTATCTTGATATGGGGGGATAGTTCCAAAAAGACTATCTGTTCCAACTATAAAATTATTAAAAAACATACCGCCAACGCCAAGACCAAGAAATGCAACGAGAATAAAACCGAACGCACCGAGGCTTTCAAACAGGGATAATTTTTTTTCACTGATGTGTTTAAACACCCAGGTTGATCCATAGGCGACCAGCAGCAATGCACATCCCGAAGCGACGATAGCACCACCTTGGAAACCACCTCCCGGGGTGAGATGACCATGCGCAATCACATATAACCCAAATATCATGATCAGAGGAAATAATACGTTTGAAACAGTTTTCACGATTTTTGACATTTCACTCATGTTTTCTCCTCCTGAATAACATGATGACTGCAGCAACAGCGGTGAAAAGAATAGTTGCTTCACCTAAGGTATCAAATCCTCGGTAGTCGAATACAATAGCAGTTACACCGTTATTTGTCCCAGTTTGTTGTTGTGTATTTTGAATCATATAATCATCCATTGATGTTTCATTCGGCTCCCCAAAAGGATGGATGATGAGTGTACCAACAACAAGAAAAACAGTAATCACCGCAAGTGTACATGATGCAGCAATGATTCTTTTTTCCATACTGTGTTATTCCTCCTCCATTCGTTTTGTTGATTTAATTGCAACAACAAGAATCGCTGTAGACAGACAGGCGCCAACACCAGCTTGAGCAATTGCAACATCTGGTGCTTGGAGTAAGTAAAATTCAAGTGAGAGAAGGAGACTCATAGCACCTAATGCGAGTGCTGCTGCGATGAGATCTTTGAGAAACACTGCAAAACCACAGGAAATAATGATTAAAAATATGATGAGTAGATTGAGCAGTTCAAACCACATCGTTATCCTCCTCAGAAGATGTTGTATTTTGTTTCTGTTTTTTTTTCTTTACGTGTTGTTTTTTTGGCGGTTTTTCTTCCTTTAGATGGTCTACCACCGCTTGTGCTGGTTCGACTCCAGTCCGATGTGCTGCACGTGCAATTGCGTGGGCACCAACAGGATTTGTTAGAAGTATTGCTAGGAGTGCAACTGCAGCATGAATTGACAGAACTGACCCGTTCACATCATGGTTCCACCACATTTTCAAACCAAAGAGGATCACAGAACCGATTAAAAATATTGATCCGAACGTAGTGCATTTTGTTCCTGCATGTAATCTTGTATATACATCAGGAAAACGAAGTAATCCGATACCTGCAAGTAGATTAAAAAAAACTCCAACGCCTAGCATGAGGTAGATAAGGGCATCAAAGATGCTGCTGAGCATTTAGAATTCACCTCCCTCAAGATATTTTGCGATGAACAGTGTTGCGATAAATGAGAGAAACGCGTAGACGATTGCCACGTCGATGTAAATTACTTCTTGGTATGCAGCTCCAAAAAGTACCATGGCGACGATCACAATAGTATTGATGGTATCAACACCGACAACTCGATCTGGTGTCGTTGGTCCTCGGAATACGCGAATAATCGCCATGATGATACTAAGGGTTAAAACAGTGATAACTAGTAGGAGTGTGGTGAACCATTCAGTCATTCAGCAATCCTCCGTATCCACGTAGGAAACTTCCCGCATATCTTTTGGTAGGGTACAGGTTTTTGTTTGATGCTGTCTTCATCAACGTTAATCCAATGAATGTAGAGAGTATTTTGTTCTTCGTCGATGTCGACACTCAATGTTCCTGGGGTGAGGGTGATTGAGTTTGCAAGCATAGTTATTCCAAGGTCGGTATGAAGGTCTGGTGAGATTTTTACAATACCTGGTTTTATTTTTCCTGTGATGACTCGATACGCGACATCAAGGTTTGCTTTTATGAGTGCGATGAAAAAAGGACCAATGATATACCCTATGAAAATGAACCATCGAATAGGATTAAGCATTCGGAAGTTGTTTTTGATAAATATATTTCGTGCTATGATACCAACGATTACTGCAAGGATGCTTCCAAAGAATAGTTCGATCCAACTCCACAATCCAAGAATCTCACTTCCGCTCCCTGTTGTAAGACCAAGGTAGAATATCAGAGCGATGATTGTCGTTACGATGAATCCTTGAAGGTTCATTGATGCCCTCTTTGAAGTTTTTTCAAGGGGTGCATCATGGTTTATTTGATCATTATTATTTTTGTTCATAGTGTTCACTTTTTTTTATTCAACGATTAATGTTTTTGAATATTTATCAGTATCTGCAAGGAGAAATTCAGTACTCATCGTCAAACAATGCACAGGGCAAATATCATTGCATTGCGCACAAAAAGTACAGCGGGCAAGATAGATTTTTATCTTTTTTTCTTCTGGTTTAAATTCAATTGCTTCTGAGGGACAGACTTTTAAACAGAGTTGGCATCCGATGCATTTTTCTTTTTCGTAGACGATTTTCCCTCTGAATTTTTCAGGTGTTGATATCGCTGGATGTATCTGTGTTTTTCCAGCAGAAACCTGGTTGAAAAATCGTGTTGTTGAGGCAGGTACATATTTTCGAGGAAACTTATTGGTAAAAGGTTTTTTGAACATTTGAAGAAAAACTTGAGGAAGCATGGTGAATCTCATGTCATAAACCTCCGTGTTTTTTCTACACTCATGTTGTGGAGTTGTTGTTTATCAAGTTCATATTGTTTTTTCTGATGTACGATCGCAACTCGATTCGTACACGACATACACGGATCAGTTGAAGCAGCAATAATCGGAATATCTGCGATCTGCGATCCTTTCAGCATCGGTATCCATGGGAGAATATTTGCATAGGTTGGTGCACGAACCTTCCAGCAATATGGTGATTCGTTTTCCCTCATTTTTACATAATGGAAAACCTCACCGCGGGGTGCTTCCATGCGGCCAAGACCTTCGCTGTTTACTTTTTTAAGATTCGCTAAAAGTTTTACCAGTTTTGATTCAGCAACTATATCACCGGCAGGCATGCGATCAAGACATTGCTCGATGAGTTCGACAGATTGTTTCACTTCAAGTAATCGGACGATAATCCGATCATACACATCTCCATTAATTTCTCCTGTTACTATATCGGGTGTGATATAATCAAAATCAAGATCTGTGTACGCGAAGTAGCCTTGATCAAGTCGGACGTCTTTTTTCACACCAGATGCTCGTGTCGTTGGACCGACAGCATTCAGTTTTACCGCTTCCTCTTTTGTTAAAACGCCAACGTCTTGACATCGCAGTTTGAATGTTTTATCATCAAGAAAAATATGGCTAAGTTTTTCGAAATTTTTTTTGTAGTATTCAAGCGTCTTACGAATAGCCGGGATCATATCAGATGTGATATCACGACGTACACCACCAATCATGGTGATCCCTTTGGTAACTCGATTACCTGTTAGATATTCAGTGAGGTCTAATCCTTTTTCTCGCATTTCCCAGGTGAGAAAGAGAACCGAATCGAACCCAATTTCATGCGCAGCAACCCCTGCCCAAAGGATGTGAGAACAGATACGTTCGAGTTCACCGTGGATAATCCTGAGATATTGCGCTCGTTCTGGGACTTGAATCTTTGCAGCACGTTCAACAGCAAGTGCAAATGCCATCGGATGACAATATGAACAGATACCACAAATTCGTTCAGCAAGGTATAGAATCTGAAGAGGATTTCGTTGTGTTGCTGCCCATTCGATTCCCCGGTGAACATGACCAAGCCGCACTGCAACATCAATAATTTTTTCTCCTTCAATTTCAAACTCAAACAGTACTGGTTCTTTGAGGGCGGGATGGATTGGACCGATCGGTAATTGATAGGTAGTTTTGGTTTTTGCCGTAGTCATGGTTTTTTCACCTCATGGAGGTTCCTGATATGGCGCTGAGGACCGGTTTCATCACGTCTCCAGGGATACACATCTTTGGGAAAATCATCAGAGATGAAAACTCGTGTATTTACTGGGATGCCGATGATGGTAACTCCAAGCATTTCTTGTTTTTCTTGTTCTGAAATTAATGCTCCAGGAAATAGATCAGTAATAGTTTCAAGTGAAGGATCTGACTTTTGTAAGGGAACTATAAAATTGATTGATATCTCTTGTTCACGATGACCCTGAAACAGTGAGAAATGATAGACAAGTTCGATGGTTTCACCAAGATCATATCCAGAGGCTACGGTAAAATGCGGTTCAGGGGTGAAGGTAAACAGATGACGGATACAATCTTTAAATATCTCTTTTGTGATACGAATCCACAGATGGCGTATCTCTGTCTTTTTTATACCCGTTGTAAATGTTTCCAGGCGGGTCTCTTCAAGGCCTTTTTGAAACTGGGTTTTATACGAGGTAAGTATCTCTTCTGCGGTGAGAATAGCATTCATTTGTGTCCCTCTGCGGTTTCAAGTTTCATCCAAGCTTGTGCTACTCCATTGATGATATTTTCCGGTCGAGGTGGACAGCCAACAACGTAGACATCAACAGGAAGGATGTTGTCTATTGGGCCGACAAGATTGTATGATTCATAAAAGACATCACCGGTATTGCCGCAATTTCCGACACAGATGACTGCTTTGGGATCAGGCATTTGTGCGTAAACTCGTTTTACTTTTTCTGCCAGTTGTCGTGTCACCGGACCGGTAATGAGAAGAACATCAGCGTGACGTGGTGTTCCAACAAGGCGAATTCCAAATCGTTCAACGTCATACCGTGGGCATAGGGCTGCGATGATCTCGATATCACAGCCGTTACATGAACCTGAATTGCAATGATACACCCATAAAGCTTTTTTAAATGCCTTTGGTAGTTTTTTAACCATTTTGTACCCTCAAATCCTAACTGGGTATTCCTCAAAACTATTAGAAAGTTACGGTTTCTCTCTGTATCTTTATCTCTGGGGAATATGAGGTTTTGTTCATGAGATGTTATGCACATCTTTTTTGTTGTATGTGATAAAGTTATACAGATTTTTTATTAAAGTTTACTAAAATAGATGTATATGTACTGGTTTCAAACTCGTTTTTTTTAGGTACAAATGCTAATATAGTATTTTTTGATACCGGTTATCATCATGATTTCAATTGATGATATCAAACAAGCAGAGCTTGATGCACAACAAGCAATTGAACAGGCGAAAAAAGATGCAGAAAAGCTACTTGAAAAAACAAAGAAAACTGGTGAAAAAGAAAGAAAGAAACTCATTGATTCTGCTCATGATGAACTTCAAAAATTAGCTGAATCATCTGAAAAAAACATAAAAAAAACCATCGAAAAAATGCGGCAAGAGACACAAAAAGACATCATCCGACTACAGCAAAAAGCGCAGGAAAACATCAACAACGGTGTCGAATACATTATTACGCAGGTTATACAGGAGGGGTAATCTATTCTCTTCCCAGCACCTATGAAAAAAGTATCAATCGCGGTATACCAAGATTATATTGCAGATGTTATCAGAAAAATCTATGAAGCAGGATATCTTGAAATTATCGATATATCTCGTGATGAAACAAAAGGTTCTCAGGAAGTTTTAGATGCTAAACTATCTCAGGATATTTCACGATGTACTGAGTATGAACTTCGATTATCTCGACTGATTACTCTTTTCCAGAAATATCAAAAAAAATCAAAAGGGATTCGAAGCCTTTTTACTATCCAACAACCCCCCATTCAGACCGTTCAGGATCGTTCGTTGTCTGAAATCTATGTTGATGTCGATACAATTTTGAAGAAAATCGAGAATCATCTTCTTGAAACTGATAAACGAATTGGAGTCCTCTCAGAGGAATATCAAAAGGTTTTAACGAGTCTTGAACAAGTCAAATTGTTGCGTTTTTTGGATTTTGATCTCTCACATGTAGGTCAGTCATCTCATCTTTTTATTGTTGCAGGGATGACAACTCAGTTTCAACAACTCGAAGAACAACTGAAAAATTTTGAATTTGTTGAACTTTTTTCCCATCAAGTAAAAACTGGGAAGAAAACCACATGGGTTGTCGTTTGTGTGGTTCATCGTTCAGAGCAAGAAAAATTCGAAAAAGTCGTTCGTGATAAGATCACGTTTTTTGATCTCACCTCAGTATCCGGTTCCCCAAAAGATGCTCAGTCTTTTCTAGAGAAAGAAAAAAAAAGGATTGAAGAAGAACAACAATCACTCTGTTCATTCTTTGAGAAATATCGAGATACCTATCTATCTGATCTTTATGTTCTTCGAGAGGAGTTGCAGCTTGAACGAATTCAAATAGAAATTAAGAAAAATTTTTCAAAAACAAAAACAACGTATGTTATTCAAGGATGGGTGATAGAAAAAAATCAAGAAAAACTCCAGGAGTTAGTATCAGAAACTTCGCAAGGATATTTTGATTTTTCAACAGATGAACCTTCGATGGATCAAGATGCTCCTCCAACGTATCTTGAGACACCACGTTGGGCACAATCTTTTCAAATGTTTCTTGAACTTTTTGCAACACCAAAATACAATGAATTAAATCCAACGATTTTTATGGGATTGTTTTTAGTGATTTTCTTTGGATTTATGCTCGGGGATGCTGGATATGGCTTAGTCATCTTGTTATTGTCACTTTTCGGTTTTATGAAATTTGGTAAACAGAGTTCTTTAATACGGCAATGGTCATTTCTCGGTTTACTACTTG
This sequence comes from Candidatus Thermoplasmatota archaeon, assembly GCA_038884455.1. NCBI lineage: Archaea > Methanobacteriati > Thermoplasmatota > Thermoplasmatota archaeon. The sequence continues at coordinate 40,984 of JAWABU010000003.1, forward strand.
GTGTTTCAACAATTATTGTTGGTTTACTTACGAATAGTTTTTTTGGCGATTTTATTCCTCGCTTTATCTATCACGATCCTTCGAAACCATTATACAGTCTTCCAGCTTTTGGTCTCCCCTTAGAACCTCTTCGAGACCCTCTAACCATCCTAACGATTGCGCTCATCTTTGGTTTAATTCATCTGAATGTTGGAATACTGCTTGGTATACTCCAGGCAGTACACCATAAAAACTATAGAGAAATGTTGACCCGTCATATCCCTTGGATTCCTCTGCAACTCGGTGGAGGAATACTCATTGGTAACTTCATCCTTGGCTGGACGATTGATACGTCTGTCTTATTCAGTGCGATTCTATTGACAATAGGTGGTTTGCTCCTCTTATTTATTCACGATGGACCGCTTGGTTTTTTTGGAATTACCGGGTATGTTGGTGATTGGTTATCCTACGCACGGCTTCTTGCGTTAGGACTTGCAACGTCAGGTATGGCTCTTGCGTTTAATGTGATTGGAGAACTTGCAGGAATCATCCTCATGCCGATTATTCTGGTACTTGCGCATACTGCAAATGTCATTATTCAGGCTCTTGGAGCTGGTGTGCATGCATTGCGGCTCCAGTATGTAGAATTTTTTAATCGATTCTACGAAGGAGGCGGACGAACGTTCACGCCTTTTAAAATAAAAAGAACATATACAAAAATTGAGGAAAAATAAAAAATGGTTCTGGAGGAAGAAACATATGAAGATAAAAAAAAGAACAGTTTTTGCAATTCTCCTGTTGATTGCAGTGATTGTATCGACAGGATTAGCAAGTGCACAAGAAGTTGAAGAAGATCAAACACCCCTTGTTATTCTTGGGTGTGCATTGGCAATTAGTATCGCAGGAATATCATCAGCGATTGGGCTTGCTCTTGCAGGTTCATCTGCGGTTGCGGTTACGGCAGAAAAACCACAGTTATTTGGAAAACTCTTAGTTCTCCAAGTGTTACCGATGACTCAATCAGTCTATGGTCTCCTGACTGCGATTCTTCTCATGCTTGGTGTTGGTCTTTTAGGAGGGACACCTTCAGCGTCACTTTTGCAAGGAATGGGTGCTGTGTGGATTGGGTTGATCGTAGGGTTAACTGGTACCTCAGCGATTAATCAAGGAATGGTTGCATCCTCATCGATCAGTGCTGTCGGAAGAAACCCTGATGTTGCAGCTCGAGGCATTATCTTTACGGTTATGACGGAAACAATAGCAATTTTTGGCCTTCTTGCTGCGATTCTCCTTATGGTTGGGTTAAAATTCCTAGGTTAAACAAAAATTCAATGTGACGTTGCTATGTCTGCAGAAAAAATCATTGAACGTATACGAAAAGATACAGCTCAAGAACTACAAACAATCCAAAAAAAAGTAGAACAAGAGGCAGACCAACTCCTGAAAACACTTCGAAAAGAAGCCAGACAAGAAGTTGAAAAAATTTTAACTGAGGGCAGGCAACATATTGAGGCCGCATCAAAAATTCAGATTTCACGGGCGACACAAGACCTGAAACGAGAGTTGGTAACAACAAAAGAAGAAATCATGGAGACCTGTTTCCGCCGAGCTCTCGAGCAGTTATCGCACCTTGATGACAAACAATATACTGACGTTATCACTCGTTTTATGAAACAAGGAATCAGTCGTTTAGGGACCACATGTACTGTTCTTGTTTCTCGCGATATTGATCGAGTAATAGCCCAAAAACTCGGGCTTTCAGTATCTGGAACAGTTGATGCTCCTGGTGGTATCATTCTTGTCTCGCAGGACGGCAGCATTAAACTTGATTATACGTTTTCTAGTATTCTTCAGAGAAAAAAGGATGACTTGAGAATACATCTTGGTTCTCTTCTCTTTGAAGGAGCAGGTGACTAATACATGTTTGATTGGTTGACAAACCCATATCATATTACCTTTTGGATTCCGGTATGTGGAGGAATTAGTCTTGTTGTATTTTTGATTGCACGACCATTGTCAACCTACATGAAATTTATTTACCCAACTGCAAAATATGAAGCGATTGGTAATCCTTTTATTTTACCAAAAGAACTGGAGAGCATCCTTGAACTTTCTACAGTGTCTGAATTTAAAGAGAAAATAAATCAAAAAAAGGATTATGTTCTCCAGGGAGATACCCCCGGTGAAATCCAGAAATCTTTAGATAATCATGTACTTCAAACAATTGACATGATGAAAAAAGATAGCTCAAAAAAAATGCAAGCTTTTTTTGACACCTATCGTAAAAAATATGATTTATTTTTCGTAAAAAATGAATTGAAAAAAAAACTGTTGGGTATTTCAACTCAAAACATATCTGCTGAATTTCTTCTTCCCTGGACACAACGTTTACTTCAAGATATTTATGATACCCCGTCAGAAAAATACTCTGAACTGTTAGAATCATATGGTTTCAATCAAGCCGAGGTTCTGAATCTGAAGACCAACCTACAGGATGTGTTTTTGATTGATGCTCTCTTTGATGCATATTTTCTTCGTGAATTGTATCAGGTTAAAGTCCCCTATAAATGTGACTCTGCAAAAAGAGAACTCGTTCAAACACTCATTGATATCTATACAATAAAACATGTGCTCCGTGCGAAACATCTTGGCTATGATCATATTTTTTGTAAAAAATTATATCTTGGACAGGGGCGGGAGATCGCTCCATGGAAATTTACTGAATTAATCGAACAAAGTACCGTATCTCACGTTCTCCATGCTCTTGAAGGAACATCATATTATACATTTATTACTAAGCAGGTTGATCTGTCCGATGTCGAAAACTCTCTTCAAAAAATTGAAAATATTTTAGATATCTATCTTCTCCAACGTATGAAAGAACTATCGATGAAAAACTATATCAATATTGGTCCAACAATCCGTTTCCTAATTTCAAAAGAATTTGAAATTCAAAACCTTAAAATCATCTGTAAAGGAATCAATGAAAACGTATCAAAAGAAACAATTAAACAATTCCTAATAACAGAGGGAGATCCATGAAGCTTGCTGCACTGTGTGATCGTGATACTGCTGTAGGTTTAAGACTTGGTGGAATCCATGAGATTTTTATCGTTGACGGAAATCCTCAGAATGTCTTTGATCAAATACGAGCAAGAAATGATCTTGGAGTGTTATTTATCACAGAATCAATTGTGGAACAACTTGGGAAACCACTGAAAGAGTTTCGATTGCGACATCAACTGCCATTGATCGTTGAGATCCCTGATAAAAAAGGTCATATTGAGGATCATATTGATTATGTTTCTTATCTTATAAAAAAAGCAGTTGGGATTGATATTGGTAAAAAAGAAAAATAAACACTACGGAGGATACAAGCAATATGTCTGAAAGTAAAGGTAAAATCATTCGAATATCAGGTCCAGTTATTGAAGCAAACGGCATGCGTGGAGCAAAAATGTATGATGTTGTTCATGTTGGATCTGAAAAACTTGTTGGAGAGATTATTCGATTACATAATGAAATTGCAACAATTCAGGTTTATGAGGATACTAACGGGTTGAAGCCTGGTGAAGATGTTGTATCAACAGGTATGCCACTTTCTGTTGAACTTGGACCTGGTTTAATTGGAACTATTTATGATGGAGTTCAACGTCCGCTCGAAGCACTTGTGAAAAAAACCGGTGATTTTATCCATCGTGGTGCACAAGCTTTTGCACTTGATAGAACAAAAAAATGGGATTTTTCACCAGTAGTATCACAAGGAGAGGTTGTTTGGAGTGGTGATGTGCTCGGTGAAGTTCAGGAAACCAAACATATTGTTCATAAAATCTTGGTTCCACCTTCTATCTCCGGCAAAGTTACTGCTGTTGTACCAAAAGGAAGCTATACCGTTGATACTGAAATTGCAACGATTCACACCGATACTGGTGTTGTGAACTTGACGATGATGCAACGATGGCCAGTTCGAAAAGCAAGACCGGTAGTGAAAAAATATGATCCTACACTTCCGTTGATTACTGGACAGCGTGTCATTGATACCTTCTTTCCAATTGCAAAAGGAGGGACTGCTGCGATTCCTGGTGGTTTTGGGACAGGTAAAACTGTGACATTACATCAACTCGCCAAATGGAGCGATGCAAAGATTGTCGTTTATGTTGGTTGTGGGGAGCGCGGCAATGAAATGACCGATGTGCTTCGTGAATTTCCAGAACTTGTTGATCCAGTAACTGGTGGTCCTTTGATGAATCGAACTGTTTTGATTGCAAATACCTCAAATATGCCGGTTGCAGCTCGAGATGCTAGTGTATATACAGGAATTACGATTGCTGAATATTATCGAGATATGGGGTATGATGTTGCATTGATGGCTGATAGTACGTCTCGGTGGGCTGAGGCGATGCGTGAGATTTCAGGTCGTCTTGAGGAAATGCCTGGTGAAGAAGGATACCCTGCGTATCTTGCTTCTAGATTAGCTGAGTTTTATGAACGTGCTGGTCGTGCTCAGCTTATTGGTTCGAAAAAAACCGAAGGTTCAGTATCGGTCATGGGTGCTGTTTCCCCACCTGGTGGTGATTTTTCAGAGCCGGTTGCACAAAACACCCTTCGGATTGTTCGAGTGTTCTGGGCGCTTGACGCTGATCTTGCAGATAAACGACATTTCCCCTCAGTCAACTGGTTAAAATCGTATTCATTATATCTGGAAGAAATGAGTGAATGGTGGGAGAAAAACGTTGGGAAGAATTGGTTATCGATGTTGAATAAAGCTATGAATTTATTACAGAAAGAAGCAGAGTTGCAAGAAATCGTAAAACTTGTTGGTCCCGATGCATTACCAACTCGTGAACGTGCAGTACTCGAAAGCGCTCGTATGATTCGTGAACATTATCTCCAACAGAATGCATTTCATGAAGTTGACACGTATTGTCCGAGTAAGAAACAGTATGAAATGCTTCGACTTATGTTGTTATTTTCAGATAAAATTGACAATGCTGTAAGTCACAATGTACCTATCGATGCTATTCTTTCTATGAGGTCACGGGAACAGTTAGCTCGGATGGGTAAAATTCCTAATGATACGTTTGAAAAAATCTTCAAAAAAATTGAACAAGATTTAGAAAAAGAAGTACAATTGTTAATTCAGGAGCGTGCCGTATGAGTCAGAAGAATATCGAATATTCGACTGTTACTGAAGTGACAGGTCCCTTGATGGTTGTTGATAAAGTAACTGATGTCTCCTTTAATGAGGTTGTAAAAATTAAAACAGCAACAGGGGAAATTCGAACTGGTCAGGTTCTTGAGGTTTTTGAAACAAAAGCAGTTGTTCAGGTATTTGAAGGTACGCGTGGTTTAGATACAAAGAAAACCGCAGTTCGTTTCATTGGTGAAACCATGAAGCTTGGTCTCTCTAAGGATATCATTGGTCGGATATTTGATGGAACTGGAAATCCGTTGGATAATGCACCTCCGATAATCCCTGAAATCCGTCGTGATATCAATGGTGTTCCAATCAATCCTTGTGCTCGTGAATACCCCCGTGAATTTATTCAAACAGGAATCTCAGCGATCGATGGGTTAAACACATTAGTTCGAGGTCAAAAGCTTCCGATTTTTTCAGGTGCTGGTCTTCCTCACAATGAATTAGCTGTTCAGATAGCTCGTCAGGCAAAAGTGTTAGGAAAAGAAGAAAAATTTGCTGTCGTTTTTTGCGCGATGGGAATTACAAACGAAGAAGCAAATTTATTTATCAAAGATTTCGAGAATACTGGTGCGCTGGAGCGCACAGTAATGTTTTTGAATCTTGCTGATGATCCGACAATTGAACGGATTATTTTACCACGAATGGCGTTAACCTGCGCCGAGTATCTGGCGTTTGATTTAGATATGCAGGTTCTTGTTATTTTAACTGATTTAACCAACTATGCAGAAGCACTTCGAGAAATAGCCGCAGCTCGTGAAGAAGTACCAGGTCGCCGTGGATACCCAGGATATATGTATACTGATCTAGCATCAATTTATGAGCGTGCAGGGAGAATTAAGGGCAAGAAAGGTTCGATCACTCAGATACCTATGTTGACGATGCCTGATGATGATATTACACATCCTATCCCGGATTTAACTGGATATATTACGGAGGGGCAGATTGTTCTTGATCGCAGTTTACATAAGAAAGCAATTTACCCACCGATCTCTGTTCTTCCTTGTTTGTCTCGTTTGATGGATAGGGGTATTGGTCCTGATCGAACACGAGAGGATCATGCTGATGTTTCGAACCAGCTTTATGCTGCATACGCAGAAGGATGTGATTTGCGTGATCTCGTTTCAATTGTTGGTGAAGATGCACTTTCAGAACGTGATCGAAAATTCTTACAATTTGCTGATGCTTTTGAAAAACGTTTTGTTTCTCAGCAACCCTCTGAAGATCGAAGTATTCATAAAACGCTTGACATAGGTTGGGAGTTATTGTCCTTATTACCGCAATCAGAGTTGAAAAAAATTGATGAGAAATTCATTAAAAAATATTTACCAAAAGTAACGTCAGAGTAAGAGTATGGCTGAGCAAATTCTTGAAGGTGTTAATCCAACTCGAATGGATCTTCTAGATGTTCGAAAAAAAATACTATTAGCTCAGAAAGGATACAAACTTCTTGAGGAAAAGAGAGATGCGCTTGTTGAACGTTTTTTTTCCTTAATTGAAAGAAGAAATGTATTGCGAAAAGAAGTTGATGCTGAGTTCCCGAAAGCATTTGAAGCGTTGATTACTGCACAGATGCTGTTAGGGGAAGATAAGGTTGAATATCTTTCATTTTTAACAAAGCAACTCGATGAAATTACGTTCGGGTATGATAACATCATGGGGGTGAAGATACCAAAAATTCATACAGCTCAAACTATTCCAAAGCACGAACCGCGATATGGTTTTTTTGAGACGAATGCATCATTTGATGAGGCACAGTATCGTTTCCATATGTTAACCAAAAAATTACTGCAGCTTGCTGAATATGAAAGTAATATTCAATCACTTTCGTTAGAAATTGAAAAAACGAAACGACGGGTGAATGTATTAGAGCATGTTCTTATTCCAAAACTAACTGCAACAATTAAGTATATTGAGATGCAACTTGAAGAACGAGAACGAGAAGATTTTTTCAGACGAAAAAGAATTAAAACACTCCTTGAATATAAGAAAAAATGACTATGTCATTGGAAGAAGATCCTATTCTAGGGCAATTTTTTGATACACCTGAAAAGAAAGCACGGTGGATTGTTCGTCTTAAAATAGCATACATTCTTTGGATTCTTTTTTTGATCATTGGTATTTTTTCTTTTTTATTGTGGTATATCATTCGGTAAATTTTTTCCCATCATTTGTTCAGTATCTATATTTAAATGCTGCTTTCAACAGGAATGGTGTGATGAGTGTTGTAACAAGTGTTAATAATACTGTTGTTGCAAGGATTTGAGTCGCAGTCTCTCCAATAAGAACTCCTTGTGCGACTGCAGCACCAGCAATTATTAACGCCATTTCGAGTCGAGGGATCATACCAATACCAGCTCGAAGTGAATGTCTGCTGGTAAGTCCTGCAAGTTTCCCTCCGATCCAACAGCCTATGATTTTTCCGATAATGCTAACAATAATAATGGACAGAGCAAATGCGATAACTGTAAATGAAGTAAAAACAGTTGGATCGACGTTTGCTCCAACCCAAACGAAAAATAAAGGGATGAATAAACCATATCCGATGGTTTTAATATCTTCGATTATTTTTTTCGATTTCATTGATCTACCGATGACAATTCCGGCAACAAAAGCGCCGGTGATACCAGCAATTCCTGATTGATACGCAAAATAGGAGTACAATAAAAACAATGCAAGTGAGAAACTAAGCAGCGCTTTAGGTAATTGAATTTTTTCACCAATATGAAATAGTTTATCGATGATTTTTAAACCAACAAATAAGAATAAAATAAAATAAATTACAATTTTGATTCCTAGGATTGTTACATCCATAGGTGTTGCAACTCCTAAAACTGATACAAACAGAATTATGGCCAATACATCATCAATGACTGCTGCGCCAAGAATCGTAAGTCCTACTTCTGTGTTCAGCACGTTTAAATCCATCAAAACACGTACGGGTATGCCAACTGATGTTGCGACAAGGATTAACCCGATTACAAGGCCGATATGCCAGCTAAAACCGAACGAATGAGAAACCAGCATACCAAAAAGCAATGGTGCAATCACTCCACCAACTGCAACATAAATCGATGGTTTTTGAACTTTTTTTAAATTTGAAAAGGTTATTTCCAATCCTGAGAGAAACATCAAAAATAAAATCCCGAGTTGCGCGAGGACTTCAAAAGCCTCAGAGGTATACTGTAAATGAGGAAATGATATTTCCCAAAGGAAAAAAGGAACTGTTTTCCCTGCGAATAATCCCAGTCCAAAACCTCCAAGTAATAATCCGGCGCAGATTTCTCCGATAACCGCTGGTTGTTTGAATCGTTCAAACAAGAAACCAAGAAGACGAGCAAAGATTAACGCTAGTGCTATTAACAAAATAATTTCAAAAATATCTATCTCGCTTGCCGTAGTCTTCAACCTTCTTCAGTTATTGAATGGTATTGTGTTGCATCATAAAACTTTCGTATCAACTGATTGAGTGTGATTTCACCGATAATCTGATTGTTTCTTACTACCGGTAAACGCCTGAGTTTATATCTTGTCATACGTTGGAGGATATCAATAATTTTTTCGTCTTCTGTACAGCTAATAACTTCTGTGGACATAATATCTCGTGCGGTTTTGACGGTTTCATGTTGTAGCGATCGTATATCCGGTAACCCAAACGTATAGGGTGAAAAACTTTTTGGGGCGAGCGTCACCAGAATGTCATGTTCAGTAATCGCTCCTACGAGCTTTTTTTCCTGTTTGTTATTGACAACCCAAATGTGGTTTCGTGCGCCAAGAATATTAAGAACACTGAAGATATCTTCATTTTCTTCGATGATTGGAGTATCCCATATCCGTTTATTCATGAGCTGTTTTACTTTGAGATGGTAAAATTCATCAACCAATTTGTTTTTCATAATAATCTACTAATCGTGTAAAATATATTTAAAAGTTAACTTTTTAATTTTTAAAAAAGTAAAGAGAAAGAAAAAAGAAATAAGAAAGCGTTGCTGTTTTTTTAAACGCTTTTACCAATGTCCCAGATTGCTTTAATTGCAAGGAGTCCAACAGCTGGGACAATAAATATCGCAAGACTTAGCGATATCCCGGTGAGCAATGAACCAATCCATGGGTTGAGTAGCATATATGATCCTTGGAATACTGCGTACATGACGAGTAATGCTACACCTGCCATGAGAAAACCTGGGACTTCTTCTTTGGTAATGGTTCCTTTTCCTAGAAATGCGAGAATTCCCACGATTGCACCGATTATTGCGAGAATCCAAGCGAGGATTCCTCCCGTGTTCGTTGCAAAAAAGTTGTTTCCGCCCTCAAGTTGAACTGCTTGCCATAGCCCAACAAGTATTGCGATGAGGGTTCCGCCCATGAAGGCATATATTGATAATTTTCCAATCATTGCATTTTTATCCATAAATATCTCCTCCATATTTTATTTTTTTTAACCAGGAGAAACTCTGAACTTATTAATAAAGTTTCCTTTTTTTTAAGTCATGAAAGAGTATCTATGGATGTTTACTCTGTTAACCAGGATTCATCAATTTTGGTATACTGAGCTATTTCTTCAGGTTTAAACCAAAGGTTGATTTCAAACGTTGCAGTTTCTTTGCTATCTGAACCATGAATGATATTTCTTCCGATGAATTGACCGTAATCTCCTCTGATTGTCCCGAGGGGTGCTTGTTGTGGATCTGTTTTTCCCATCATCGATCGAACGGTTTCAATGACGTTGATTCCTTCGAGAACCATTGCAACAACAGGTGAAGATGTTATGTAGCGTACTGTTGGTTCAAAGAAAGGTTTTCCTTTGTGGACTCCATAATGTTTTTCAGCTAGTTTTTTATCAACTGAAACGAGTTTTAACGCAACAATTTTCAGCCCTTTTTTTTCAAATCGACTGATGATGTCTCCGATAAATCCCCGCTGTACCCCATCTGGTTTGATCATGACAAATGTTCTTTCTTTTTGCATGGTATTGTCCTCGTGTTTTTTTTTGTAGGTAGGATGGAAGATGTGTTTATAGAATTAACGATTTAGGGAAAAAAATTTTTTGTAAGGTAGTACAGGGTAATACTGGTAATATTGAAAAATATATGTGCTAGTACCCCAGTTAGAAGATTTTTTGTTTTTATTACAAAAAATGCTAAGAAAGCTCCAACAATTCCTGTCATCACCAGAGGATATATTTTTCCGTATGAAAGATGTGCGATTCCAAAGAGAATCGATGGTAGTACAACCGCAGTGGTTGGTCCTTTCCAAGAATTGATTTTTTCAAGGAGAAATCCTCTGAAAAAAAATTCTTCTGCAATTGGTTGGATTGATATGATGACGACCATGCTCGGAAGTGATAAAATTTTCTCTAAATCTTCGATATTGCTTTGTTTTGAGGGGTCAAATCCACCAGCAAGTAAAAAAATGTCGATGATGACGATCATAATAAAACTGCAGATCATCGTGATACCGCCCCAGAGTATTGCTTGTGGAATTTCTTGTTTTTTGAGCTGTAGTCGTTCAAATATACTTTTTATTGATAATCGGTTTACGAGAACATACCAGAGTATTGGAACGCCTATGAATAAAACTATTATTAGTGATAACTGGAGACCGACGAGAATTATCTCAAATAGGATCTGTAATTGTGCTGGTACTGATTGAATACCTTCTGGAGTTGATGGAAGGTAATTAAAAAACGTAAGTATTGGTAAACCAATTGTAATGCAAAAGACAAGTGTCATTGCTAATAATGCAAGGATGTGCGTTGGTTTTTTTATTGAAAAATCCATACTGTGGGACAATAGTCAATGTTAGATAAAGATTATGTTTCTTGAAAGATTTGTTGTTGTATTAAAAAATTTATTGAGAATACAACCTACAATTTATTATACTAATATCTTGTTATTGTTTTTTGAAAACTAGGAGGATAGATTCATGGCAATAGGTTTTGTTTTGATCAATGTGACACCTACTCTCGAACGAAAAGTTTTTGAAACTCTTTCAAAGATACAAGAGATAAAAGAACTGTATCAGCTCTTTGGGGAATATGATATAATCGCAAAAGTTGAAACGAAAGACTACGAATCGTTAGGTGATATTGTAGTTAACACTATCCGTTCGGTTCAAGGAGTTCTTAATACGAAGACGCTAACTGCTATAAATTGTTAATATCCTTATCTTTTGTTTAAGGATTCTGAGTGAGAAATCCATGACTTTTGAGTCCATGGATGAATCGCTTGGATAAGTTATCGTTAAAACAAGGATAGTGTTTTCTTCTCCTCTTGGAGAAAGCAACGTTATTTATGACGTGGGATGAGGGACGAAATTATTGTTTTTTGGTAATTTTTTTCTTTGTGTATGTGCATAGCTAGCTGCATAACAATTTTTATAAACAAATAGTAAATACTAATTTGTACGAAAACGAAAATATGGATGGGTGTGATATTATGGTTAGATTCTGTCCAGAGTGTGGAGATGAAGTCGAAGACGGTTTTAAATTCTGTCCCGACTGTGGAGCTGCGGTGCCGAATGTGAAAAAAACAAAAACTACAGTATCGAAAAAAACAAAACAAGCAAAAAAACCTGATGTTGATGAAGACAGCATCGAACAAAAACCTGTTCAAGAAAAAAAAGAAATTCCTTTCAAAACGTTTTTGCGGGTTTTTAGTAAACGTCGAACGCGAATAGCTGTACTTGGAATTTTTTTAGTAGCATTAATTGTTGCAGCTGCTGTATTGTTTGTATCCCCATTGGAACTTACCAGTGCAGTTGCAAAACAACCTCGGACGTTTACCATCATGATCGAAAATACGTTGAAGAAAGATGTTCCTTGTTCATTGAAATTTGATGCACTAAAGTATATTAAACAAGGTGATCCACTCAATATACCTGCTGGTGAAACAGTAACAATAACGGTGAATGAAAAGGATTTACTCGTACAAAATGATAAGTATGACGTAACCTTGTATGCAACAATTGATTATATGGATGAGATCACAGCGTTTGATATTACAAAATCAGCGTCATTTCGGATCTGTCCAGAAACTGATGGAACGTTTCTGAGTTGCACTGGCTCTGTATAATAAATATCAAGAAATTATTTTTTTATTTTTTTAATCCTTTTATTTTGATTTTTTGTGCATATTTTCGAAGGAGTTCTTCCTGTTCAGGTCGCCATTGACTTATCTCTAATAATGCATAGGAAAGTTCTTCATTGAGTCCATCGAGGTGTACGACGCTGTTCTGTTGATAGATATCGATTAACAGTCGACCGAGTTGGTATTTTTCGTCAGTAAACATTGGTTCAGTGCTAAGTATCGAAGCAGTTATACGTGCGATATCTTCGATAGGTTTTCCAAGTCGTGCCTCTTCAAAATCGACGCCCCAAACGTCCTCTTTGAGGATAAAGTTTCGAAGAATTGCATCTCCTCTAATCATGTATCCCTCAGTTGTTTTGAAAAAATCGTGGAATTTCACAAACCAGTCTGCAAGTTTTTGTATGGTATTTTCTTTTTCTCGTAGTTTTATTTGCGGGTCATTGATATAGTCGCAGAGATTTATTCCTGATATATAGCTTTGGATAAGTACTATGTTTTTTTCATCTTTTTTGAAAACGGTTGGTATATTGAGTGTTTTTGCTCCTTTTTTTAAAATGGTGTATTCAGTATCCATATTCTTTTTAAGTCCAGGGGGGTACCATTTTATAACTCTGGGTGTTCCATTAAAGATGACATAACAAACGGTATTCTTTTTACTGTCAAAACATCGTTGAACGAGCATCTTCTGATACAAGTCATCATTTTCAATGAGCTCGTTAATATTTTTCATACAATCTTCTTAGTATATATGTAGTTCTTCTGTAAAAAAGTTATGTTTTCGTATATATCTAGTCGTTACTCTAAATGCTGGACTCGGGCGGTTAGATAAATTCCAACGAGAATTAGGGAACCTCCAATAAGAGAAAACTGGGGTGGTTGTTGGTTAATCCATGGTATTGCGAAGGCAAGAAGTGTTGAGCCAATAGGTTCTCCAAGAAGCATGACCGATGCAATTGATGCTCTAATGTATTTTAATGACCAGTTATACAGGGTGTGTCCAAAGATTCCTGAGATAAGTGCCATGAGAAATATCAGACCATAATCTGTGGCACTCAGACCAATGATCGGTGCTTGTAGTAGGATACAGATGCAAAAAAGAGTTGTTGTTGCAGATGCGTAGACGATTGCGGCGTAGGAAAAAATTGAGACGGTATTTCTGGTTTTTCTGCCACCTAGAATATATAAACCTGCAGCGACTCCTCCAAGCATGGCAAGGATGTTCCCCTCGAGACTGTCAAGAGTTGTCGTTGTGTAGTAGTTTCCTGAGACAAGAATAATGACTCCACTTACTGAGAGGACTATACCAAGGATATTGATTTTTGCGAGTCTCTCTTTAAGCAGATAGTGTGCGATTGGTGCAACAATCATTGGATGTGCGGTGACGAGGATCACGGAGCTTGCTACTGATGTTTGTGTAAGCGAGGTTATCCATAGTGCAAAATGGAGTGCAAGGATAATCCCAATAAGTATCATAAATAGAATTTTTGGTAGGGGTAGTGTTCTTATTTCTTTTCGGTTTTTTTTGCAAAATACAACAAAAGGAAGGACGAGTATGGTGGTAAATAAGATTCGATAAAATGATATGCTAAGCGGGTGTGCTGTGCAGGTGAGAATAAAGATTGATGCGAATGAGACAGCAATAATCGAGACAATCATTGCTAGATACGGTTTTTTTGTCATATTTCTTTCCTTTCATTTTGACATGAACTTATGTTTTGTTGGTGATTTGATGATGAACATAGGTAGTGCGTCGATACAAAAGAAGTACGGTTGCAAAAAAAAGTGATAAACATCCAATAAGTACAAAGGGGAAAGTAATTCCATAGAAATCAGCAAGGAAACCACTGATAAAAATCAAAAGTGTTCCTCCACCAGTTTGGAAGGTAAAAATGATACCAAAAGTTCGTCCTTCGACTGATTCATGGGTGACTTCTGAAACAAAGGAAAATAATGCTGGGTACGTAAGAAACACCGAGATCCCCATGAGAATCATAGCACTAATGATAAGAAAATACTGGGTACTCAGCGTGAGCAGGATGCTCATGCCTCCAAGAATAAAATACGCTAGAATAATGAGCTTTTTCCGATTGATACGGTTTCGTATTTTTCCATAGCAAAGCGAGGTAATACTTCCCACACCAATCCATACAGCAACACTCATACCAATTATAGGTAAAGAGAGAGTTGTTTTCTCGGTAAGGAGGAGTGGTAAATAGGTGATTGTTACTCCCCAAGCAGCACCGCTGATCATAAAACCTGGTGCGAGAAGTTTAATCTGTTTAAACACTTGAAATGCTTCACGGATTGTTTGTTTTTTTCCCCTTGTTCTATTTTTTTGTCGTGGCGCTCTGAGTGCATGTTGCTGTAAATCTTTAATGGCAAGAAGACCTATGATCAAGCCGCAGAAACAAGCTCCTGCCCATATGTAGAGTGGTGCACCCCAATTTTGAAATACCTCAGTGAGGTATAAGGTTGATAAAACAGCGAGAAACGCTCCGAAATCTGCAGATCCACTTTGGATGCCCATTGCCCAGTCAAGGCCTTCTTTTTTAAAGGTTCGAGAAATCCATCCGACTCCAAGAGGATGAAAAAAACTTGTTGAAAACCGAAGAACAAAGATAAAGAATACTAACGTGAAAAAATCACGACTGGTTGATAATAGGAGGAGTGATATAGCCGTGCAGAGAATGCCAAATGAAAGCAAAACACCTGTATCTTTTCCGTCGCCATATTCTCCGATGATTAGTTGAAAGATCAGGGTGATACATAGTCCGCCACCGGTGATGATACCAACTTCAGTATAGGACAGTTGAAAGAGTTGTTTAAAAATTGGAAACAGTAACGGGATAACAGAAACAGATCCATCGGTTAATGCATGATACATGCTTACTGTGGAAAGAATTTTTTTCTTTTCATTCATAGAAAGGGATGTGGTGCGGTATTATACTGATCTTTATAATTATTTGTTTATCCAAAATCCAAAACGAAAATCGTAAAACATATACTTATCTTCTGCATAGGGTTTCTCTATGTGTGAACCTGTGGTTCTTGGTTTCTATGGTTATTCAAATACAGGTAAAACTAATATTATCCAGCGTTTAATACGACGTCTTACTTTAGAAGGATGTTGTATCGCTGTAATCAAACGTTCGGAGAAAGCTTTTTGTATTGATCAAGAGGGAAAAGATACTTGGAGGTATGGTTCTGTTGGTGCGCACTGTGTTGTTTTTTCTTCTCAGTTTGAAACTGATTTTTTAACGAAAAAAAAGATGGATGTTTCAGAAATTCTTACATTCATTCAATGTTTTGGTTGTTTTGATATAGTTTTTGTTGAGGGTGCTCGGGATCCCCATATTCCAAAAATACGTGTTGGTGATATCAAGAAAAGACCATATACGATTCTGGAATATCACAATAATGAGGAGGAGATATGGATGTATATAAAAAAAGAATTAGAAAAACAAAAAGAAAAACAAAAAAACAATGAAGCAGAAATCTCTCTTGAGGTGAACGGAAAAAAAATACCACTCTCTGAGTTTCCTGCTCGCATAATTCAAAACACAGTTCTTGGTTTAGTTCGGTCACTTAAAGGTGTTGATAGGATTTCTTCTTTGAATTTGAAGATTGTGTATAAAAAAAAGAGAAAACCCTGAAAGACTGTTACAGGGTTCCTGTTACGTTTATGAGAATGAACAACAGTACAATCAATGAGATCATGAATATACTGAGAATGTCCTCTCGGCTCTGACTTAATCGTTGCACGTCTGCATCCCGTCCCAACCACCGAATGGTTTTATCCCTTTAAAAACTTTGCACTTTTTTTCAGACTGACAAAAGAAAAATTCACTTTGATAATCCGAGATGAACAATCTCTGAATCAATGTCCCATTGTTTAAGTAATTCTCCTTTCGGTGAATCAGTAAAAATCAGTTTTTTTGCTCGTGTTTCACTCCGGATGTGATTCAACCATGGTTCGAGTGATATTTTTCTTTCGGAAGATAGAGATATCTCGACGTGTATTTTCTCTTCAACAGAAAGGTTTAATTCTTTTCGCATTGATTGAATTCTGCGGATTATTTCACGGGCGAATCCTTCTGCCTCAAGCTCTGGAGAACGTGTAGTTTCTAAAAATAATTGAATGTCGCCAACAGATGTTCTCGTAAAATTTTCTTTCTCGCGGACAGACCTCTTAAAATCATCTTGAGTTAATTCAAATGTCTCATTTTCAAGAGTGATTTTTACTGTTTTTTGTGTTTTAATTTTTTCGTACAAGAGTGGGAGATCGGCAGTTGCTAGGTAGGTGGTAAGTATTTTTGCTTTCTCTTTGTATCTTCTCCCAATACTTGGTACATAAACGTGTATCTGTTCGTCCATAAATGCTTGATCGGAACGAGCAAAAGAAATTTTTTTAACATTAATTTCTTCATTTAACAAATCAAGCAATGGCGTGATACTTTTTTCTTGTGCTTCTGAACAGACAATCGTTGCAGATGGTAAGGGGTACCTGACGTTAATACCAACTTTTGAACGTAATGCACGGCCAACTTCCACGAGGTCACGAATAGTAGTCATACTCTGTTCTAGTTCCTCGTTGATCTGTGTTGTATCAGCAGCAGGGTAATCGCAGAGATGAACACTCACGGGTTGATCTGATGTTCGAAGGTTTTGATATATCTCTTCGGTGATAAAAGGAATAAAAGGTGCTGCAAGCTTTGTAACACCTAGAAGGATATCGTACATCGAGGAATACCCTGCTAGTTTGTCTGTGGTTTTTTCTTCGTTCCAGAGGCGTTTTCGTGATCGTCTCAAATACCAATTACTAAAATCATCGATAATAAAGTTTTCAATGAAACGAGCTGCTTTATGGGTTTCAAACTGAGAGACAGCTGTAGTGACATTCTGAATTAGCCGTTGCAATCGACTGAGTATCCACCGATCCAGAAGATTTCTTTCTGACAAAGCTACAGAGTCTTTTTTTGGATGAAACTTATCAAGCACTGCATAGGTTGCAAAAAAGTTGTACGAATTCCACAAAGTTAAAATAAATTTCCCTAATGTTTCTTTTACGGCTTCTTCATAAAATCTGGTAGACATCCAGGGTGCATTCGTTGAAATGAGATACCATCGGAGCGCATCAGCTCCTTCATGATCAAGAATACTATTTGGGTCAACATAATTTTGTTTACTTTTGCTCATTTTCTGATTATCTTTATCAAGAACTAAGCCCAAGGTCAAAACTGTTTTGTATGGGTTTTTATCAAAAAGAATCGTTGAAATAGCGAGGAGCGAATAAAACCATCCGCGTGTCTGGTCCAGGGCTTCACAAATAAAATCAACAGGAAAATTTTCCTGAAATTCTTTAGTATGTTCAAAGGGATAATGCCATTGTGCGAAAAACGCAGAACCTGAGTCATACCAACAATCAATAACTTCTTTTTCACGGACCATCTGTGAACGACATTTTGGACAACGTACGATGATCTCATCGACAAATGGTTTATGGAGATCATATGTTGCTGGGAATGATTCGCTGACCTCTTTTAGCTCTTGAACACTCCCAACACAGAGGATATGAGAACATCGTTTATTCGAACAAATCCAGATAGGTAGCGGTGTTCCCCAGTAACGATCACGAGATAACGCCCAATCTTTTACCTCGCGGATGAAATCACCAAAACGACCTTGTTGTAGATGTTCAGGATACCACGTAATTGCATTATTGTTTCGGATGAGTGAATCTTGCACCTTTGTCATTGCGATAAACCAGGACTCCATAGCATAATAGAGAAGAGGCGAGTCGCATCGCCAGCAGAACGGATACTCATGGGTATATGTTTTTTTTCCTGCAAGAAGGCCCTGCTGTTCAAGATAGTCAATAATATGTGCATCTGCATCTTTTACAAACTGTCCTTTCCACAGGGTTACCTCCGGTGGGAAGGTTCCATCAAGTTGAACCAGTTGAACAACTGGGAGATCATATTTTTTCCCGACGATATAATCGTCTTCACCAAAACCTGGAGCGATATGAACAATACCAGTACCATCACTCATGGTAACAAAATCTGCAAGAACAACATACCATGCTTTTTTTTCAACTGTTGCATACGTAAATAGCGGTTCATATTCGATATGTTCTAACTCTTTCCCAGTATATTGATCTAAAATATCATATTCATCTCCTTTCATGAGCACCGCTGCTCGTTCTTGAGCAAGAATCAGGACATCTCCACGATATCGAATTTTAAGATAGGTTTCATTTGGATGAACTGCTAATGCCACATTTGAAATCAACGTCCATGGTGTTGTTGTCCATGCAAGAAAATATGCATCCTCCTTTTTTAACTTGAATTTTACAAAAATTGAAGGATCATCAACAGTTTTATACCCTTGAGACAACTCATGTGCTGAGAGGGCAGTTCCACATCGAGGACAATAGGGAACAACCTTATGGCCTTTGTATAATAATTTTTTCTCATACGCTTGTTTTAGTGACCACCACACAGATTCAATATACTCGTTTTTTAATGTGATATATGGTTTTTCCATATCAAGCCAAAAACCGATTCTTCGCGTCAGATCAACCCACGCCTGTTCATATTTAAATACACTTTTTTTACATTCTTCATTAAATCGTTTAACACCATACCGTTCAATAGCCTGTTTGTCTTCAAGCCCAAGTTTTTTTTCAACCTCTATTTCAACAGGAAGACCATGGGTATCCCATCCAGCTTTTCGTAAAATGTAGTATCCTTGCATGGTATAATATCGAAGAATGAGATCCTTAATAACTCGAGTGAGAACATGACCTGGATGGGGAAGACCGTTCGCTGTCGGTGGCCCTTCAAGGAATACATAGGAAGGACAACCTTTTCTCTGTTGTATTGACTGTTCCATGATGTGCTGTTCTTTCCAAAAACGTTGTATGTGCTGTTCAATCTGTTGTGGATTGTATTTTTGCGGGGGGGTTTTGATCATTGAACCGAACTCCAGAATATCATATATGCATTCGTCTTTGTAATAACCACGTAATGGCTACAACCTGTTAAAATCATTTTCGCCGTATTTATCATGTTAATAATCTCGGCTGTTTTCTGATTTCATGATCTCGCGGAGAAACGAGGTTGCATAGCAACCCTTGAGCAGAGAGAAAGAAAGCATGACTGCTTTTTTTCCTTCATGATACGTATCAGATTCAATATGATACGTTAAATTGCGGAGTGGTGCAAGAATCGATCGTCGGGAGCCACGTGAGGATAAAAAGGGAATGTCGGGGATAACAAAATCTCGAACGTCTATCTTTTCTTGCTTGAAAACTTCATGTTCAATTTCACCCATTTCTCCGCTTGAAAAAACCGGTTTGAATCCGACGAGAATGCAACTGACAAATGCTTTTTGTTTTTGTACTTGCTCGTTAATCTTCGCACTGTTTGAAGATGAAACGGTAATGTATTCATCTGATACAACATTGTTCCGAAATGGAAGAATAATATCGCCAATACAAGCTTGATGTAATGGTAACTTTCGATGCATGCGTTCACTGAGCATTTTATTAAATAGATATGACTGATATGCATTGATAAACATTAATAGAAGATTTTTTGGAAGCTGTTGTAATGCAGAGAGAAAATCCGATGGATTTACAACAAGGTTATTAAGAATTGCTTTTTCAAAATTCAAGTGATTAGGAAATTGGTGTAATGCTGTAGTAAAATCGTAGGTTTTTTTGAGATTACTCCGCAGTTCAGCAATCATCGGATCTTCTTCAGGACAAGGAGCGGTCAGATAAGTCATTACTGCTTGTTCAAAATCTCCAGAAACAATATATTTTCCAATGAGATGGTTAATCGGGCGAATAGCACCAAACCGTTGTATCCCAAAAAAATTTGGAAAACCACCAGAACTTGTTAGAACGTCAAGGTTTTTTTTCAGAGATGATTCAGGATAGGAGTTAGAAATGTTTCGAATTGTTATCGTGAAATAATTTCCATAAAGGTCGCCCAGTTTAACAGGTCTTTTTGATTTGAAAATATTTTTTATTTCGACGTCTTTAATCTTTAATTTTTGGAGCGATTCAGGTGAAACTGAAGCAAAGGACATCAGTCGAGTATTGACTGAGCGTTTATCTTTTGTACCTGCAAAACTAATTCGATTACGAGATATACGTAGTTTTTTTGAAATTTCACGAATTAAGGTGTTTGTCTCCCAATTACGACAAGAGATTTCTGCAATGGTAAATATTCCGGTATCGTCTCTTGAAGGGTAATGAAATGTTTCTTGAACGGTAAAATCTTCGGGAACGGTTCGTAATTTCCCGCCGCATCCTGGTTCCTGCGTAAAATATGTTTCAATTCCAATCGTATGTTCAAAAGCAGCAGAATTCATAGATAAATTTTTTTTATTCAAAATTTTTGCCGAATGTTTTTATTTCATCTTCAAGGTATTGTACTGCTTTTTTTAAAATCTGGATCGGATCTCCTTTTTTTACTCTGATGAATAATCGTCGTTTATTTGATAAGGGATGATCAGCCATGCATGAGGCGTATTCGACATCATCATTCTTGAGGAGAACATGAGTGATTGGATGAAGGATTGTTTCATCTTCATTTGTTATTTCAACTTCGAGTTCTGTTTTTGTCTTTTTTAAAATTTGTAACTTCATTTTTCTTCACCTGAACTATCTTTATTATAATTTAGTAATATCAATTTCTCCGTATTCTGATGAAATACGTCGATGCTCTTTATTTCCACAATTTTCGCATTCAAGACTGTTTCCTTTTTTTATGAGTGAATGGCGACATTTTGAACATAATGCTTTAATCGCTCCAAGATGTCGTTCTTTTGTCGCAAGTTGAACACTGGGATGTGTTTGGATAACTTTTGCAAGAATGTAATCTCCTGCTTTATATTCAGTTGAGGCATCTTTGATATACCCGTGAGCTATTTCTTTTACATGAATGGTTCCATTGGTATCACCTGACACCGCTCGATTTTTTCCAACAACGTGAACAACCTCAGCAATAATCATGGTCGGCTTTGCCATTTCTACCTGAGCAATAACGGTGTCTCCTTTGTTGAGTGTTACCGGTATACTTGTCAAAGGCTCAACACGTGCTCTACGATGTTTTTCATCAACAGTATATTTTCCAATTCGAGCAGCACGAATAATACCATTTTCTTCAAAAGTTCCGTCACCAGGAAGAAGTTCTTCACAGGTTGACAATTGATCTCCAGGCATGACAACTTTTTTTTTCATCAAGAAACACTGCGTCCTTTCTCTTTTATGTACAGTTACGGCAATCTCATTGGTTTTTTAAAGGTTTGGGTATACTCAGCGCCTGTTCTATGCAACATTCAATAAAAATTTAAATAGACAAAGGAACAATTCTGTTGAGATATGAACCGTTCTTATAATACGTATCATTTTTTCCAAAAAAGATACACAGAGATTGGCGGAAAAATTAAACCGTTTCAGTTATATCGTTGTATCAGGGTTAATACAAAAAAAATCAGTTCTGAGAATCTCAAAAAACGATTATTAAATCGAGGTTTTGATCTTGAAAAAATACCTTTTGTACCACATGGGTTTCGGATACTAAAAGAACCTTTTAACCTTGTGAGCTGCCCTGAATATTTACTTGGACTTTTCTACATTCAAGATGCAGCATCGCAACTACCAGCACAGATCCTTTCTCCCCGTGAGCTTGTCCTCGATGCATGTGCTGCTCCCGGAGGTAAAACTTGTCAATTAGCTTCTATGGCTAATGTTATTGCAGTGGATAATAATAAACAGCGCTTTCAAAAACTTCGATTAAATCTTGAACGGCTTGGAATAGACAATTGTATCGCATATAATATGGATTTTTTGAAAATACAAACCTGTTTTAATTATATATTACTTGACGCGCCGTGTTCTGGAAATTATATGCTTGAATCAAGATGGTTTGAAAAAAATACTCTCCAGCGAATAACTGAACGTTCACAACTTCAAAAAAGACTGGTCGCTCATGCGATATCACTCTTAAATCCTGGTGGAATTCTTGTGTATAGTACCTGTTCATTAGAACCAGAAGAAGATGAATGCGTAGTTCAATATGCTCTTGATACGTTTCCCATCAAACTTGAAAAAATAAACTGTATCGGAGATCCTGGGTTAACAACCGCATTTCAGTATCATTTTGATGAATCTATGCGGTATTGCCGTCGTCTATGGCCAGATAAGACAGAGACCATTGGTTTTTTTATTGCGAGGTTAAAGAAATGTTAAACGTATTTATTCGCCAATTTACAAATAAAAATATTATGTATATTCAACGCGGGCATCAATATTTTCTAGCAAATAAGTATCTTGAAAACTATCGGCTTCCACATCCTGAAAATGTATTTGGTGTTTATCTGGGCAGAGAAAAAAACAATGAGTTTTTTCCTTCATTTGCGCTGCTTGATATTCTTGCTCAGATTTCTTGTGAAAAAGTTATCGTTAGTGAACTCGGAGAGCTTGATTTTTTATATGGTAAAAATTTAAAACAGAAACATATCATCAAAATATTAGGAAAAAAAGAAGATGGTTGTTTAAAACTAGTGCAGAATATACATGATGAGAATCTTGGATATGGGAAGCTCATTCAAGATTCAAAGAGTCATTCGCAAGTTTTGAAACATATTCTTGATCGTGGTATTTTTTTAAAATTGGATAGACACCCGGAACTATAGCAAAAATGCATAATGTGAAAAGCCTTAAAAAGCCTTATAAATACCTTGTTTATTTCGACATCCCTACAATAATAAAAATCATAGGTGTTCGGATATGGCGCGAAAACCAGCAAGTATGTATCGATATGTTCGAAGTATGGCGACAACCCGTCGTGAATATATGGGTGGTGTTCCTGCACCGCGTATTACTCAATTTGTCATTGGAAATAAAACCGAAGATTTTCCTATTTTTTTAACGTTAAATGCTGTTGAAAAATGTCAACTTCGTCATAATTCGCTTGAGGCAGCTCGTGTCTCTGCGAACAAAACACTTGAATCAAAAGCAGGACTTGCAAATTATCGGCTTCATGTCCGGGTCTATCCACATATTGTCCTACGAGAAAACAAACAAGCAACAGGGGCTGGGGCAGATCGTGTATCGCAGGGAATGAGACGAGCCTATGGTAAACCGGTTGGAACTGCGGCACGTGTCAAACCGGATCAGATTATTATGACACTTGAAACAACAGAACAGTTTTTCTCCTTAGCTAAAGATGCATTACGGAAAGCAAGCATGAAACTTTCAACACCCTGTACCATTAATGTTGTCAAAGGTCCTACGCCGCTCAAACAAGCATAAAAAATGATATTTTTCGTGTCCTTTTTTATCCCGGAAAGAGATACTTCATAATCCAGGGAAAGAAAACAAGCAGTAATACGATTAATGAAAGCGTTAGTGAGATATGTTTTATCAGCTTCTCTCGTTGTGCATCAGGAATGTTGTTCTTCAAGCGTTTCACCAGGTCGTGTAATGCATCGTTGAACAGAAAACCGCCATCTAACGGGATCATAGGTAAGACGTTGAACAAGGCGACCGCGAGATTCAACCAAAAGATCCAGTACGCTGCATTCACAATGGTCCAAAACACTGAAGGAGGAATGATGCTGAGTGGTCCTGTAATGACAAACGCATCAGTAAAAGGGGCAACAAGGGGATTGTATCCTTGGAAATATCCCCAGAGCGGGATGATATAGAGAATCATCAGACCATTCGGAAAATCTTGAAAAGGATTTTGTAATACGGAGAGAAAGCCGACATGAGCTTGACTTACCTGCCAACCCGCAAAGCTTACATTTCGATATGAATCATTCTGAAAATAGGTATATGCATCAGCAAACGTAATCTGAGATGAAAAAACTGTTTTTCCTTGAACGTAGGTGATGTTTACCGTCTGAAAAGCTTTTGTAGCAGCTAGTATTTGTTTGTAACTTGAAAGATTTTTTATTTGAGTATCATTTAACTTAGAGATAATCATGCCTGGCTGTATGCCAAGATGAGCTGCAGGAGTATCGTCAACGATATAGATAACGCTAACACCATCAGCAGCAGGTTGAACAGCAGACATGCATACAAATGAAAACAGAAAAATACTTAGTAGCACAACTAGAAAATTTGAAAAAGGTCCAGCTGCATAAATTTTCATTCGGGGTATGATCGGTGCTTTTTTTAACTCTTCTTCATCAGGTTCACAAAATGCACCAATTGGGACAATTAGATACAATATCCCCAGTGATTTAACTTTCAGCCTTCCAAGAATCGTGAGAATTCCATGGGAAAATTCATGAGCAACCATTGCGACAATTAAACCAAGAAGGATGTATCCTAAAAAGGCGAGAGGAAGTATTGGGTTAATTCCTGGGATTACTAATGCGACTTCAATTCCAGGTAATGCTTGTTTTTGTTCAGGGGTGAAACCAAGTACTGCCCATGCTTGCCAGATAATCATCGCAGTCATAAAAAACATAGCAATGAAACAAAATAAAATACCTGCAGTGCCAAAACAACTCCAAAAACGATTTCGTTGTGCCAGTCGTTTCAAAAAACCGATTCCTTTTTCAGTCCGCCACATCAACGCAGGGCCCCATAGAGAGATATGATATCGTTCAAGGATATTCTTTTTCCTCAGGATAAAAACTGAGACAGCATAGATGCTGAGTAGGCAAATAAATAGAAAGAAACCCTCAAATATTGTCATAGTTAGGATCAAGGAATACTCTGCCCTTTATTAAAGCTAACCACGTCATTAAAAAATATGAACAAACAATTGTCATTTGAGCGCGCTGGCGATTTGTGTCTGCTCGTCGATTTCTTTTTCATGATGCTCAATGAGATAGGTTTCTTTAATGTAATGATATGATATGGCACCGATAAAAGCAATGATAATCCCTGCAGAGGTATAGCCAATAAAATTTGCAGAAAAAAATGTGACAATGGAAAATTTATTGACAATTGAATTGTACAGTGATTCTAAGACTGCTGAAACGATAAAGCCGAAGGTAAATAATGAAAACGGTATTGTCCAATATTGCCATAATATTTTTTTATCACGAACATACGTATCAGCAACACGACCAAACGCTGCAAGTAAACCAGCAGCTACAATACCCCATGTGATATGTCGTACAAAAGTAATTATGGATAACACCAAGGGGACCTCAGCACTAAAAACAGTGTTACTCATTGCGTAAAAGATGCTGACTGCAATGATAACAAGTGCAAGAATATATGAATAAAAAAAGGGTCGTCCTGCGACAAGACCAGAATGGAGTTCTCGGAGCAAACTGGCGACTTTTTTTTCAGAGTTAAACGTTCGGATAAGTAAATAGATTCCTAAGGTAAATAGGATCGCACCAAAACCAGTTGCAGCCATATTCAGAATTACAAAAATCGCCCATACAATTAGAATCAAGGCTACTGGAATAAAAAATTGTTTTTTTACTTTGTCATCATCAAGCAGCTTAATCACACGATAGTATGCATCTTCAAGTTGCTTGCTCTGTTTTACGGTGACCCGTTGAATCGACGTAATCTTTATCCTTGATTGAACCAGGGGCAAAATAAACTCATCTTCAGCACCATCACTGATAAGGATTGCTTCTTCCGCGCCGAGTTGTGAAATAACCTGTTGAAGCTGTTCTGTGAGGCGAGCATCAGACTTAAATCCAACACTAATATCACCACAAATTGTTACAATTTCAACATCTTTTCCTTCTTTTTTCATTGATTCATACGCATGTATGGCTGAAAAGATAGCATTCACATCAGAATCTTCTGGGTCAACTCGACCTAACGCCATTGCAGCTTCTAGATTATTCGATAATCCAATAATCGGACTTTGTATGTGTGCTTTCCGTCCAAAATCATCATCACGATCAATGTTAAGGATGAGAATTTTAGCCATTTTATATTCATAATTGATAACACATTTGATTTATAAAGTTTTATGAGCATAAACAAAAAAAGTTTTCTTTTAAACTAACCACAATTCACTAATATGAGGAGTGATATTCACCATGATTGTATGCCGTTAATTAGCTTTGACTATCAAGATTTCAGTACATTACTTGGCCATCATCTCTCAAAAGAGGAACTGGTTGAAAAGCTTCCCATGCTTGGCGGTGATCTCGACTCTGTTGAAGGAGACATAATCAATATTGAATTTTTCCCGAATCGGCCAGATTTAACCTCAGTTGAAGGAATCGCTCGAGCATCTCGAGCTTTTTTTGGATTTTCTCCAGGTTTAGCGACATATATCACAAAAAAATCAGACGTCACCTTGATTGTTGACGCAAGTGTTAAAAAAATCAGACCGTTCGTTGTATCTGCCTTGGTTACAAATGTTACTATGACTGATACGATTATTCGTTCACTCATGGAGTTACAAGAAAAACTGCATGTTGGTCTTGGGAGGAATCGAAAAAAAGTCGCAATTGGCGTTCATGATTTTAAACCGGTAAAACCGCCATTTACCTATACTGCTGTTGATCCTGATGCCATTAGTTTTATCCCACTCGCAAAGACAGAACCTATGACCTTGCGAGAAATTCTTGCAAATCATGAAAAAGGGATTGAATATGCTGATTTACTCAAATCATTTGATACCTATCCCATTATTCTTGATGCAAACAACAACGTTCTCTCATTTCCTCCTATTATCAATGGCAGTTTGACTGAAGTAACTCCAGCAACAAGAGATATTTTCATTGATGTTACAGGAACTGATGAAAAAGCAATACATTCAGCGTTGACTATTGTTGTAGCCGCGCTTGCCGAACGAGGTGGCAATATCTATACTACGACCGTACGAGATGGTAAAAAAACTATGATTACACCTGATTTTTCACCGCGACACATGACTGTTTCCTGTGTGCAAATCAATAAAAAACTTGGAGTCAGTCTGACAAATCAACAAATTGCACAATGTCTTGCACGAATGGGATATGCGACTGACGAACAGAAGGACGATACTCTCCAGGTCCAGGTACCAGCATGGCGTTCAGATATTCTCCATGAAATTGATCTTATTGAAGATGTAGCTGTTGGGTATGGTTATGATCGGTTTCAACCAGAACAACCAAAAGGTACTACTTTTGGAAAAACCCTTCCAAATCATCAACTACATGAGACACTCCGTCTCACTCTGATGGGCTTAGGATTCAACGAAGTAACAACATTTACGATATCAAATGAACATGATGAACTAGTCAGTCTTGGACTATCACACCAAAATATGGTTCACATTGCAAACCCAATTGGCGAGGAATATTCACGGTTACGCATGAGCTTACTTCCATCGTTATTAAAACTGTTACGGGAAAACCGCCATCATCCACTTCCTCAGCGTATCTTTGAACTTGGTGTTGTTGTTAATGAATCAGCAAAAAACACTACTCATCTTGCAGCGGTTGTCATCGATGCGAAAGCACATTTCACCCAGTCGAAATCCCTGGTTGAAGCAGTTCTCCGAGAAGTCAATTGTTCCTATTCACTTCAAGAAAAGAAACATGGTGCGTTTATCGAAGGACGGTGCGCAGCAGTTATTCATAACAAAAAAGAAGTAGGATTTTTCGGGGAAATCCACCCACAAACTATTCAAAATTTTTCTTTAGAACATCCAATTATTGCCTTTGAACTCTTTGTTGATCATCTCTTCGTTTAAAATACATGATGTTCACCTCTGTTCTAACAAAAGGATTGATCGGATCATGACGATACATTGCTCAAAATGCTCAAAACCCTCAGTCATCTTCATTCGATACAATGGAAATCATTTATGTAAACATCATTTTAATGAATATGTTGAAAAAAGAGTTCAAAAAGAACTGAAACAGCAAGGAAAAACAAAAAACAATACAAATCTTGGTATTGCCATATCTGGGGGAAAAGATAGCAGCACAACACTGTATCTTATGCATAAAATTTTTTCAAAACGACCAACAGTGACACTCTCTGCAATAACTGTTGATGAAGGAATACAGGGCTACCGAGATACAAGTATACAAATTGCCAAACAACATTGTAAAAAACTTGGCATTGATCATCACATTGTTTCCTTTCAGCAAACCATTGGGATGACGATGGATGATATTGCACAAAGAAACGACGCTATCGGTGAATGTTCGTACTGCGGTGTGTTTAGACGGTTCTGCCTCAATCAGAAAACAAAAGAACTCGGTATCACAAAACTCGTCACGGGCCATAATCTTGACGATACTGCTCAGTCGATCCTGATGAATTTTGTCCACAATGATCTGCAGAAACTTGCACGTCTTGGGCCGCATACCACACTGCAACCAGGTCTTATTCCTCGGCTTATGCCTCTGCGGATGATCCCAGAAAACGAAGTCATGCTCTATGCTATCCTTAATGACATACCGTTTCATCATGCAGAGTGTCCTTATTCAGTTCGAGCGAGCAGAGGGTACTATCGAGCTGTTATTGACACCCTTGAAGAACAGAGTCCAGGTTCCCGCCATGGCATCATAAAAAGTTACGATATGATTAAGGATTTTCTCATCAAATTAAATCAGACATCAGACATCCAAACATGTACTGTGTGTGGCGAACCAACGTCACAAAAAACTTGTAAAACCTGTCTTTTGAAACAACGGATCTTCAAGTAGGCAACGTGCAAGTACTAGATCAATTCTTTTTTTGGCGAACATCAACCACAAGTGTACAATACGTACCAAGACGTGCCTCAAGAATATCGCCGGTCTGAATCTCACCAACACCACAGGGGGTCCCGGTGAGAATCAAATCACCAGGTTTTAATGTCATAATTTCTGAAACAAAGGCGACGATATATTCCAAAGAATAGATCATATCTTGTATCATTGCTTTTTGTTTGATGACGCCATTTACTTTGAGTTCAAGGTCGAGATGGTAAACATTGGAAATTTTTTCTTTTTTAACCACGGTGCTAATCGGGGTGAAGGTGTCAAAACTTTTCGCTATGGTCCACGGCCAGCCATTGTTCTTCGCAACGCTTTGCAGATCACGGGCAGTGATATCCAAACCAACGAGATATCCATAGATATAGTTAAAGGCTTGTTCTTTGGGGATACAGGATGCTTTTCTGCCGATAACTAACCCCAATTCAACTTCATGATGCAAACAGCGTGATCGTTTCGGTATAATAATTGAGCCACCAGTGAAGATCACTGAGCTTTCCGGTTTTAAAAACAAGAGTGGTTCTTGGGTTACTGGTGCGTGCATTTCAGCTGCATGTTCTTGGTAGGTTCTACCCAGACAAACGATTTTTCCAATTGGTAGCTTTTTTGTATCTCTTTCTTGAAATTGGTAGTAGGTCATTAAATGAGTAATATGATTTTCATGGTATAAACCCTTGTTTTTTTACAATTGGTACCAACTGTCGAGAACCTTGATACCACTTGTACAACAACAGGTTTAAAGCAAAACAGGCAAAGAAGTAATTGTGGTGACGAACAATGAACTCAATACTTATTAAGGCTTTGAAAAATAGCTTTGAAATGTCGCATACTGATGCAACTGAACTTGTAAAAACATTAAAGAAAACATTCCGTGGTAAAGAAGAAGTTGAAGATATGAAACTGGATAAATATACTCGTGGTGTTTTTTATGAGCTTCATCGGCAAAAAATTCTCAAAGTTCGGAGAGAAGAATTTAAAGAGAATTCAAAAATTGTACGGAAATACTATTGGTCATTTGATCATGAGGCAATTAAGAACGCGGCAGATCAGCAACCAATTCAAGAATCACCATACCTCATTTATGAAAAAATACCTCGTCATGCATGGTTACTTCGAAATAGTAATACGTAGGCTTCTTTAGTGAGGGGCGCATCCCATCCCCCTCATTTTTTCATTGTTTATGGTCAATACGTGTGGTTAGTATCCTTTTCGTTTACTATGCTATGCTTCTTTCCAACTGTTCCAGTTATTTCTCTATTGTGGAGCGTAGAGATATCGCGCAGTGAAAAATGAGTATATTTTTTATATCAATTTTGATATTTTCCTTCAGAAAATGTTTGGTATATAATCTATATCACTAATGATATATAATATGATTTCATGTGTCATCGGTTAAGAACGTTTGAGTATAAATAAATGTATCCCATTCCTTCCTTTGGATGGGATATACTATGGGATGCAAAAAGAATCGACA
>JAWABU010000004.1 GCA_038884455.1 Candidatus Thermoplasmatota archaeon
GTGTCCTTTTCGTCCTCTGTTATTAGGTTTCCAAGGTGGAGGCAGTTGGTGTACCGCTTTGATCACCGCCTTGCTGAAATCGGCGGTGAAATTGCGGTTCACATGGTTCGCAACTGTTGGATTAATCCTTTTCTTTGCGCGTCCCATCCAATGAAAAAATGAATGTTTCTTCCTTAATTATCTATTTCGGGATGAAGCCATAAGGTACGGTACTTTTATGTATCATGAGTAATTTAATGGTGTTGCTATGAGAAATATTGATGTTTCGTTGCTTGAGGATCGTTTAGGATATCGGTTTCGTGATCGGAAATTACTCGAAAACGCTCTGACGCATAAGACGTTTGCATTTGAGGCGAGTAGTGCAGTTGAGTATAATGAACGTCTTGAATTTCTCGGAGATAGTATTTTGAATTTTGTTGTTGCTGAGCAGTTGTATCTCAGCAATCGATATTTTTCTGAGGGGGAGTTGACTCGTCGTCGTTCAAACGGAGTGAATAATCAGTTTTTAGCTGAGGTTGCCGATCATCTTAATCTTGGTGCATTTTTACGGCTTGGTAAAGGTGAGACGAAGCAACATGGTTCGAAGAATCGGACGAATCTTGCAAATGCTTTAGAAGCTGTGATTGGTGCGATATATCTTGATTCAGGTTTGGATCAGGTGCGAAGGTTTATTCTCGAAAAGGTGTTCTCTAAGGAACATCAGTTTTGATCTAATTATCTATATGAATTCATTTATTAAATGCTCTTATATAGAAATATTTATATAATAATTATTAATGTCGGTTTTCTCAGAATATGGTAGTTGAACTGGGGAAGCATCCTTTTTTCCACATATTCATTCTCATCACCTCCCCTCTCTTCCCCATCACTACACATATTTTTATTTATCTTTAACATACCTGCGCATGTTATTGGTAAAAAAGAATGATCTTATTGTTAGAGTTTTGAAGATAAGAGAAAGCGGATAATCATCCCGAGGATGAAAATAAAGCTTAACGTTGCAAGGTAAAATAAAGTCATTTCCCATTTTTTTTGGAGAACCAAACCCATCCATCTCACCGTTACAAACAGCTATTTTTTATTCTTTTTTATACTTTTCTTTGTTTTCTTTCGGCAAATGACGATGCATGTACTAGGAGGGGCAATATGACACCTTTTTATGCTCCTAGTGAATACTGAATTGCAATACCAGACCGATGTGGTTTTCGTACAAGCGAGGTGTGTATGAGATGCAAGTAAGTGAAATCATGACAAAAAATGTGGTTACTATTGAATGTGATCAAACTGTTGTCAAAGCCTGTGAGCGATATAAGCAGATGGGTGTAGGATGTCTCGTGGTTATGAAGGGGAATTTGATTGTTGGCATTCTCACTGAACGGGATATTATCGAGCGTGTCATCCTTGAAGGAAGGGATCCGTATACCACTTCAGTTGATGCAATCATGACAAAAAATATCAAAACTATTCATGCGTCTGCACCTGTTGAAAAAGCAGCTGAGATGATGAAGAAATATAGAATCAAAAAACTTCCCGTGGTTTTGAACAATGAGATTGTCGGTATTGTAACAGTCACTGATCTTGCAAATGCCCTTCCGAATGTGACCAAGAACATGTTCCGAAAACAAGAACCATATAAATATATTCAGATCACATCAGAATCCTACTAACGAGAACCTAAAATACTATATGTTCTAAAAAACAATCCTCGTTATATTATTTGTTGGCGAATGCTTGATTTTTAGTATATTCCCAATCTTTGTACAGGAGTTCTCGTTTTGATGATACTTGGTTTTCATCAGTGGTTTCTGAAGAGAGTGCGTCAATGATGATTCCTTCTATGTCACGAAGGATGATCTCACTTTCATCCTCAGTATAATCGGTGGTGTAAATCTGACCGTTTTTGTAAATGATACCTTCTTCCGAGTTATACACTGGTTTTTTTCCAATGAGTAACTCAGGGTCGTAATCTTGAATGTCTTCAAGTTTTTTTAACTGATAAGCATCATCAGCCATGCCAATCATGGTTCGGTAGATCTGTTGTTTTTTTAGATCATTTTCTCCTTTCATGGCATCTTGAAGAGCAGAGATAATTGCTGGGATATCTTGGGTTTCAGCTTCGAGTAATATTTTATGCCAAAACCAGTTGTACAGTTTGCTGCCACGAGCGTTGATATGTTCTGGTTTTTTTGCAGGGTAGAGAATGATACGGCCGTTGAGGGTTCGATGTTTTTTCCTCCACTCAGTTCTCTTTCGGTCAAGTTCTTGTTTCCGTGGGCTACTTTGGGTCATACCATAGAACTTATGATGTTTATTTGATATAAACCTTGTGGCAGATGTTTTCTGACATATTTGAAAAAAAGTGTTAGTATCGAATGGTTTATATGAGTTTGAACGATTTCTTGGTCTGGGGAGGTCGAAGTGGTGGTTGAGGTTATCACCGTTGATCATCTGACAAAATATCATCATACAACGTGTGTTCTACATGACCTTAGTTTTTCGGTTCAATCTGGTGAAGTTTTTGGACTTCTTGGGCCCGATGGTGCCGGGAAGACAACTCTTTTGCGAACGTTGCTTGGTTTTCTGAAACCAGATACCGGATGTATTCGGCTGTTCGATCTTCAGGTTCCTAACCATAGTTCAGTAATTAACACCGACATCGGCTACATTTCAAATCAGGTTTCATTTTATCGCTATGTCACTGGATATCAGATGCTGTCGTATCTGTCGAAACTCCGTGGCAATGCTCTGTATGCATTTGATGAACTCGTACATCTATTTGAAATTCCACTGCATGAAAAGATACATCGATATCATCCAGAACTGAAACAAAAACTGAATATCATCCAAGCATTCATGCATGAACCTGCAGTTGTTCTTATGGATGATCCAGTACGTCTGCTCAACGATGAAGATCGAAAAATCTTTTTTTCACTACTAGCTGAGCAAAAAAAGAAAGGAGCAACCATGGTTTTTGCCTCTGGAGATTTTGACGAACTCGCGCTGATCTGTGATCGAATTGGGTTGTTGCACAATGGTGTATTGCTTGTTGTTGATACTGTAGAGGGGTTGAGAAAAACCAAAGATACTCTGCTTGCTCCTGGCAAAAATGATGGGCAGACGTGTTTGTCTGCAGGGGAACACGTATGAACCGAGGACTCGTGGTGATGATCCAAACACTTCGTGATCACGCAGCATTTGTTTTAGTTCTCATCGTTCTTTTCGTAGGAATTGCTGGTGTCGTGTTGACTGCATATCCAACGTTTTTTCCCGTTGAGAATACCGCGTTTTTTTTAGAGGATGAACAGTATTTTGAGACTTTTGATCAGAATCCTACGTTGAACCGTTCCTTTCTTCGTTTTAGCAGCCTGTTTTTTTATCAATGGTTTCTCATGCTCATCGGCGGATGTATCATTGGATATGCGGCGTCTTTGTTGTTATCGCAAGAATTCCAGAAAAACACCTTGGATGTGTTACTGGCAACACCGTTATCTCGGAAAGAATTTGCGGTGGGAAAATTTCTCGGTTTTTGCTCTGCTCTTTTTATCATCAATATCGTTCTCATTGTGAGTGTCATAGTGATTATCCGTAGTCTTGGTGAAATAGTTGATATCAGTCGTTTGATGGTGATGCATGGTGTTCTTCTTCTCTATTTTTTTGCAGCGGCATCACTTGGTTTCTTGATTGCTTTATTTGCTGATACTGCGCAGAAATCAGGGATGATTACTGTTGGGATTCTGAGTGGTATGTTTTGTTGTGAACTTCTGAGTCGGAGTTTTTCTGACGTATCATGGCTTGGTTATCTTTCGCTACACCATTATTGTAATCCTGATCTTCTGTTACTTGACACTCATCTTGATCTGATCAGTCTTATCGTCTTACTTGTCTTCACCGCTGAATGTATTCTCCTGAGTCTCGTTGTTTTTATGAAAAAGGACATCTGGCATTGAAAAACCTTCTAATTTTCATAGAAGCATCTCTGTTTCCTCAGGTTTTTTGACCAAAAATTTATAATATATCTTAAATATCTATTCGGTGGGGGTATCTACTCATGATGATAGTAAAAAAATGTTTATCCATGCTGGTTTGTCTTTTGTTATGTGTGATTGCATTGACTCCAGGTCAGGCTCACATTACTTCTGGTGAAAAACGAACGCAGGGTGATATTCATGGCAATGTTCGTGAGGAGACACCTGGATGCGGATGTCAGGATGAAGGTATATCGGACAGTATGAATCAGCAGTATTCAGAACATCATCAGTATCGAACTGGGCTTCTTGTAGGTGGTGAACCACTACCTGAAGGGGAGATAATCCTGGGGGACCCACCAGCAGCATGGGATTGGCGGTCTGCAACGTATGAAGGAGTCACAGGCGATTGGACAACTGATGTTCATAATCAGGGAAATTGCGGGAGTTGTTATGCATTTGGGTCACTGGCTGCATTTGAATCAGTTATTAATATGAAAAAGAAAAATCCAAATTATGATATTGATCTGTCTGAGCAGTTTATGGTTTCCTGTGGTACGGAGTGGATGTCTGGCATTGAAGGATGTGATGGTGCCTATGCAACGCCGACGTATAATTTTTTAAAGACGTATGGTGCGATCCCTGAGTCTTGTTTTCCGTATACGAGCAGCTCTGGTTCGGTTCCATCATGTTCTCAGAAATGTAGCAATTGGCAAAACCTCGTCATCAAAATTGATAGTTGGCATACCATTGCTGCTGATCAAACTTCAATTAAAAATGCTTTGATTCAGTACGGCCCGTTATCTGCAGGTATGGCTGTGTATTCAGATTTTTATGATTACGATGGTGGTGTCTATGAACATCCAGGGAGTGATCCTGATCCAATTAATCATATGGTGTGTATTGTTGGGTATAATGATGCGCAGGGTTGTTGGATTGTGAAAAACAGCTGGGGATCTTGGTGGGGTGAGAATGGTTGGTTCCGGATAAAATATGGCGAATGTAAAATCGAACAAGCAGTTGTCTATTTTACGTATACTGATGTTTCTGGTCCACAGCTGAAAATACAAATGCATCGGATCAAAGCGTTGGGAAATATTGAAAACTGGTTTGAGGGTGGAGCTGATTGGTCGTATCAAATATCGGTGAATGCTGGTCAGGGTTGGGTTGATCAGGTGAATGATGCGTATTCATCAAATGTCGATGATCAAACCCAAGATGTTGTTCATTCATTTAATGCTCGCGTTGTTGAACCTGAGATTCGCATTAAAGTCTGGGATCGCGACTCCTTGAGTGGGCATGATCTTGCAGATGTGAGCGGCTATGTTGGTGGAGGTGTTGATAACGATATCAGTGATGTTCGAGGTGCGATTTTTTATGGGAAATATAATATTGTGACGAACTCCTTTATTCCAATAGACACCATTCAAATTGATGGAGGTTTTATCACAACTTCAGGTACGTATGCCCCAGATAACAGTGCCAATAGCGATGCTGAGAATGATGCAATGGTTTGGTTTAAGGTATCTGATACGTATACGCCGCCGGCTCCAAATCTCATGGTTGCAGGTTCGTTAAATGCCAGTGTCAAGTATGGGACAACCCATTTTTACCTTGGGTCGTTTACCGTGAAAAACATTGGTGTTGATCCTGAGGGTCTGAGTGATTCGTATCTCAACTGGGAGGTAGCTGCATATCCAAGCTGGGGTGCGAACTGGGAGTTTCAACCAGCAAATGGCGTGAATCTGAAATCAGGACAGACAGTTACCGTGAAAGTCTATGTCGATGTACCAACAGAAATGAATACTTTCACTGGTTCAATAAAAGTCTGGAACACTGCTGATCATAGTGATTACGGAATTATCTCTATAACTCTCAAAACACCACGACTATTAGATGGTTCAGGTTTTTCATTTCTTCGTTTCTTATTTCAGTACCGTTTGATGAAACAATGAACTATCTATCTTAGATGATGGAAAAAGTTAGGTACAATTCATATTAAAAAAAGAAATCAAGAAATCTATAGAATTTATCGATCAGATAAAAAGGAATAGGATACACGAGGTGTTGCGGCCATAAAACACAGGTACTTCTATTTTTTTTTCAGAGAAAAAAACCAAATTAGATAAAAAGAACGTCATAGGTTTTTCAGACAAACCCCTAAATCCTGCGATATCTTTAAATACTGTTTTTTATAATTAGTACAGTATCTACGGGGGATCTGTCTGAAATATATACCTGGTCTGTTTGGCATAGGAGTAGTTCTTCTCAGTGCGATTGCATCTGCGGTACATACTCAGCAAACCGTACCGCCAATTGTTGAAATGCTTAATGATGACGTACCGATTTGGTCAGTTGGTGATAGTTGGACGTATACAGTTTCTTCGTTTACCGTAGATTATGATGCAAATGGACAACGAGTGTATTGCACAGGTCGTATCGATGAGGTCACGTTGACTGTTTCCAGTACGAGTGGAACAAACTACGTTGTTGACGTTACTGGTAAGATAACCTGCGGGTATTCTATCCATGTACGTTCATCATCCTTGACTTTAGATATGGTCGGTTCTCTGAAACCATCGACAACGAAATTGGTCGGTTCGATGGTGTTTTCTAAATCAAATCTTCAGCCTGTTGATGGGACTGCTGTGATTAAGGGTATTTCAATGGCAAAGATTTTGCCGCTTCCTTTTGCAGTACCGCTGCCGATAAAGATATCGCTGGATGGCGACCTTTCACAACCATTTCCGTTATTTCAATTTCCGCTGTATACTCATAAATTCTGGGAGATGCCAGATCTCCGGATTCAATCTAACATTAAAGCAGGTGGCATCTTTGGTTTGATCCAAATTCCGGTAACATTTACTACTCAGTATTCTTGGTTGCCACTTGCGTTCCACTGTGTAGATAAACAATCAATAAGTGTTCCTGCTGGAACGTATACTGCTTGGCATATCACATCGACATTCTTTGATATGTTTGATTATTATTATGCACCAGCGGTTGGAAATCTAGTTAAAATTGATGCGGTTCTTCCTAACGGAGAAGTTCATGCAGTGTTGAAATCAACGACATATTCAATATAAAAAATAGACACATGAAGTGTTTGGCTATTGATATGAATATAATGAGGTAGAGTAAGGGGAAAAGAGAATTATGAAAAAAATTGGAGCAATACTCTTAACAGGTTTAGTCCTTATGAGTGGACTTGGTGCTGCTGTATCATTTTCAAAACAACCATCAAACATTGTTGAAAATGTCGTTTTTCAAAACATGGTGATTTCTGAAACCGAAACTAATACGATTGTTTCTTTGGATGTATCAAACAGCTGGGTGAAAAACCCGGGAAAACCATTACTTCCTATGGTTCAGAAAACATATATTTTTCCGTTTGGTACACAGATTAATAGTGTTGATGTAATATTTGTCAACCCTCAAATAATCCAGTTTTCAAAAGAGATTATTCCAGCACCCCTGGCTCAAACAGTGGTTCATGGAAAATTGATTTCTCAACAGCAAGATCAGACAACGAATACTGCTTTGTATCCTGAAACACCGTTCAGCTATTCTGTCTATGCTGGCATTAAGGGGACAACCCATGTTCTGTTTCTTGTCGTCTACCTGTATCCTATTCGATGTGACATCCAAGATAAGATCTTATTTTTTTCAGATGAAGCTGCTCTTCGTATATCATATACGTTACCAGTGCAGCCAGTTTTTACTTCAGATGATTATGATCTTGTGATTATCGCACCTGAGGTTTTTTCAGAAGCATTGCAACCATTAGTTGAACATAAAAATAGTCATGGTGTTTCAGCGTTTTTGAAGACTGTTGAATCAATCTATGCTGAGTATACTGGTGTTGATGAACCTGAACAAATCAAGTATTTTATCAAAGATGCTGTTGAAACCATGGGTGTTGATTATGTGTTGCTTGTCGGTGGCCAAAAGGGGCAACGGCGATCGTGGTATGTTCCGGTTCGGTATGCAAATCTTGACGATAACTCAGATTTTGAAACTAGTTATGTAAGCGATTTGTATTATGCTGATATCTATGATGCCGGTGGTAATTTTTCAAGCTGGGATCCTAATGGGAATGGAATTTTTGCTGAATGGAAAGATGGAACAAAAGAAATCCTTGATCTTGTTCCTGATGTGTATCTTGGTAGGATTCCCTGTCGTAGTGTGTACTTCGTGAAAATCATGGTTGATAAAATTATCACCTATGAGACGAATGCTGCTGGAAAATCCTGGTTTAATGATATGGTGGTTGTTGGTGGTGATTCAGCACCTGGAGACCTGTATTATGAGGGTGAAGAGGAAAATAAAAAAGCATTGGAGTACATGGATTTTTTTAATGGTGTTTCCTGTTGGACATCTGATGAGACATTAACTGGACCGCAAAGTGTTATTGATGCGGTATCTCAGGGTTGTGGTTTTCTGTTTTTTGATGGTCATGGGAATCCATCAGTGTGGTCAACGCATCCACCTAATAATGAAAGTGTGTGGATTACTGGTTTGAGTAATCGTGATATGCGCAAGCTTCGAAATGGCGATAAACTCCCGGTTTGTGTTGTTGGCGGGTGTCATAATGCTCAGTTTAATACAAGTTTGATGCGTATCCTTGAAGGTATTAAAAGTGAGGGTTTTAATTTTTTCAAACGTTCGTTTTATTATAAAGACTGGGTTCCTGAATGTTGGGCTTGGAAAATGGTGCAGGTAAAACGAGGTGGTGCAATTGCGGTCATGGGATATACTGGTCTTGACTGGTTTGCTACAGGTGATTATACTAGTGATGGCATTCCTGATTGTACCCAGTTTTTTTCAGGGTATGCAAATACTCATTTTTTCAAAAACTATGGAGTAAATGATATCACTGTTCTGGGGCAGACACATACACAGACACTTGTTGATTATATCATCGATAACCCGCCGATGAGTGAACCGCTTGATTGTAAAACAGTTCAAGAATTCGTACTGCTTGGTGATCCAAGTCTTCAGATCGGTGGGTATGTTTAAAACAGGGTGATTGCAATGAACAAGAAAATAGTTCCCTTTATTCTTTTCTTTTTGCTTCTTTTTAGTTCTTGTGTTGGTGCAGGTTTTTTTTCGTTGCAGTCGTCAGATCCAACGATGTTAGTTCGAGTTGATCTGAGCATGCAACAGGTTGTGTTACCTCGGGGTGTGGAAATAGCAAGCATGGTTCCTGAGAGTTATGTTGATATTTTTATCCAACAGAGCCGTCTTTCAGAACTTCGAGAAAAAACATCAGCATATCGTGTTCTGATTGAAGATGTTGATCTGTATAGTAGTCAGTTTATTGGTCAGTATCACACCCTTGCACAAATCGAACAAATCCTTGCTGACACGGCTGCAAGCTACCCGTCGATCACCAAATTAACAAGTATTGGATCAACCTATGAGGGTCGAAATATTTATTGTCTTGAAATTTCTGATAATCCTGGTGTTGATGAAGACGAACCAGGTGTACTCTTTATGGGTTTGCACCATGCACGCGAATGGCCGACGGTTGAGATATGTTTGTATATTCTCAGTCAGTTAACTTCACAGTATGGAAGTGATTCGATGTTGACAAACCTGGTAGATACTCGTCGTGTTTGGATTGTTCCTTGTGTGAATCCTGATGGGTATTACTACTGTCATGATCAGGGTCATGACTGGCGGAAAAACCGGCAGTATTTCTCCCAGTTTGGAACCATAGGTGTTGATCTGAATAGGAATTATGATGGTACGTGTAATGGTGAACCTATGGGTGCATGGGGATCTGTGATGAATGGAGCAGCAACGCATTCACCTAA
This sequence comes from Candidatus Thermoplasmatota archaeon, assembly GCA_038884455.1. Classification (NCBI taxonomy): domain Archaea; kingdom Methanobacteriati; phylum Thermoplasmatota; species Thermoplasmatota archaeon. The sequence continues at coordinate 9,785 of JAWABU010000004.1, forward strand.
TCAAGAAACCTATTGCGGTCCAGCTGCTTTTTCCGAGTATGAAACCCAAGCTATTAAAAACATGTTTCTAACCAATGATATTTGCGCTTCGATTAGCTGGCATACCTATTCTGAATTGGTTCTCTGGCCGTGGGGGTATGCAACCAACGAACAGACACCAGATAATACGTATCTGAAACAAGTTGGTCAGGGTATTGCTGCTCGTATCACCAAGCAATCTGGTTCTGGTACGTATACCCCGCAGCAAAGCGCAGCGTTGTATCCAACCACCGGTGATACTGATGACTGGGCATATGGCTATGCACATTATATTCAGGGAAGAAATACGTTTGCATATACAATTGAAGCTTGTTCTCAGTTTCAACCACCAGCCTCCAAGCTTGATCAGATATGTGCTGAGAATTTTGATGGTGCACTGTTTCTTCTAAAGGAAGCTGCAAATATAAGTGCACTGATCCCACGACCATTGCCACCGGTTCTCACTGTACCTTCGAGTGATCCTGATGGGAACTATCTTGTTTCATGGACTGAGCAGAACCCTTCTGCTGGTGTTGATTGTTTTCAGCTTGATGAACTCAGTCGTTTTCATGTTTTAGTTGATGATGCAGAATCATCAGAGATTCAATGGACTTTGATTGGTTTTACCAAAAGTTCAGATCAGATGCATTCCGGTACACAAAGCTACAAAGCCAAGAATCAGAATAATTATGTTTCTTCAATGACCAGTAACTATGCAATGCCGGTTACGAGTGGTATGATTTTGTCGTTTTGGACATGGTATAGCATTGAGAATCAATGGGATTATGCGTTTGTTGAGGTGAGCCGTGATGGGCGGAAGTATGACGTCCTTGATGCGTATACTGGTTCCTCATCAGGTTGGGTGCAGAAACAATATGATCTCAGTAGTTATGCTGATAACTCGGTTTTTATCAGGTTGCGATATACGACTGATGATGAAACGCTCGGGTCTGGTTTTTATGTTGATGATATCAGCCCGGTTCCAGTGTTTGACCAGAGTGTGACGCTTTCTGATACTATTGGGGATACATCATTTGAGGTTTCTGGCAAAGCAAATGGGACGTATTACTATCGTGTCCGAGCTCATAATACTGTTCGTGGGTGGGGTGACTATAGCATGCTTCAAAAAATACTGGTTGGTAGTGGTGAGGATACCCAGCCGCCCAGTGTTCAGATCATGGTTCCTGCTGAGAAAAAACTGTATCTTGGATCAAGGATGTTTCCGTTTTTTGTAACCCTTGTGATTGGGCGTATCACCGTTGAGGTTAGTGCTGTGGATGCATCTGGGATTGATCAGGTTGAGTTTTATCTAGATGGTATATTTGTTGGAAATGATACCGAGGAACCATATACCTATGCATGGGTGCAGAAAAGCTTTGGGAAACATGTTGTAGCAGTGATTGCTGTTGATACGTATGCAAATCAGGCTTCACAGGAAATAGCCGTGTGGAAGTTTTTCTGAAACAATCCTTTTTTCTTTTCTTCCATGTTAGTTTTTTCATTTTATGGTGTTGCAGTTTTTTTGTCGAATGGAGTATTTTTACTGCTTTTTCCGTCAAAACGATAAAAAAAACACGTTTTTTGGAATTTTGACGGAAAAAACCGTAGTAGGGTTTTATGTTTCTCTGAAATAATATTGTTTTTTATGGGACTACATTTGAAAACGAAACCTTGGAGGAATACCTATGGAAAAAACTGCATATACGCTCTGCAGGATTCAGCAGCAGATTTCTGATTTTTTACGTTGTAATCCTGGTGCGCATTGCCGGGAGGTGTCTCGTAGGTTGAATATTCCGTTTAGTACGGTACGATATCATCTGGTACGTCTTGAAAAACAAAACATACTGTATTGTGTTCGTGTTGGGAAGTATGCTCGATATTATGTATCTGGGATGATCGGTGTTGATGAACGGAGTATTGTGAGTGTGCTTCGGAATGCAACACAAAAGCAGATTATAGAGGTGTTATTAGTGAATGTTGCTGTGTCAAAAGAGGAGGTAGGTAATTGTTTGCGGAGGCATCCGACGACAATTATGTTTCATTTGAACCAGCTGCTTGAACGTGATATTATAACAACCCAGGGTTGTTCTGATGCTTTGGTTGGATCAAAAGAAAACCTGGGTTGTAGTTGTCAGACGAGTTCGAGAGCAAAGTTTAAACGGTATCGGTTAAAAAAACCTGATCTGGTAGCTCAAGTTATGCAGAAATATGCAGCAGATACTTGCTTAGGAGCTAAATAGTATCATGGTTGAATCTGGTTAATCGTCTTTATCGAATCGTATTTGAAATAAACTACGTATCACCTCCTCTTCGAACGATATCTAATTTTGATTTATGATATTTTATCCAAAAATAATAGCTTGTTACTTATTTTTTTATACACAAAAAACAGCTAAAAAAGGATGATTGATCTATAAAGTATAAATATTTGGATGATACTATGTTTTTTAAAGGCTTGATAAACTCAAGCAGAGAATGGAGGAAAAGATTTGATGAAGAAAATGAAAGGAAAAGATTTTTGTATCGGGGCTGTTGTTCTTATGGTACTACTTGCAATAGCACCCTCGATAAATGCTCATGGAATAAGTAATAAACTACCTGATGGTGGAAACGGACCTTTTACAAAATATACTCAACCTCAACCACAAGCGGATGATGACGATAATTCCGTTTACGAAGTAGTTTGGGAAGATACTTATTATGGTGCGGGGATGGTACTTGATGTTGCAAGCGATTTTGATAATAATTATATTGTTGTTGGTGTCACTCATTCATTTGAGGGAGCAGTTGTAAAATATAACGGCGTCACTGGTGAAGTCATTTGGGATAATATTATTTCTGATTCAGTGATGTTACCATTTTATGAAGGAGAAACCTATCAACCAACTTCAGATATCAGCAGATTCTATTGTATACGAAATCTTATGTTAGATGTTCACCAGCAACGATATGATTTTTCTCTCGACCCGACTGGAGCTTATTTTATACTAATTACAGGGGTTGACATCTTTTCGAATGGAGATGTAGTTATTGTAGCTACAGCAATTGACAATACGAATGATAATGATCCATCTGATGTATATATTGCAAAATATAGTGGATTAACAGGAGAAGTGATATGGGAGAGGCTACTTGATTTATATGTTTGGGATTTTGGATATTCGGTAGCTGTGACAAGTAATGATAATGTGATTGTTGTTGGTGTCAGTGGGGGTTATGAAACCCATAATGGTCAATTACTCCCAATCATGGATGGATGGGTATACAAACTTGATGGAGATAATGAAGGTTGTACTCTTGATCAGAGTCATATTTTTGGGATTACCCAACCACTACCATACTATTTTGATGTTGCACTCGATTCAAATAATAATGTTTTTGCCACCGGTGCTTGTCTTATTATTGATTGGAGTAATTTTCCAGAGATCACCGATGTGCAGACGGTTGTTGTGAATAGATATAGTGGAACTACTCTTAATTTACAGAAGTCATATTACGGGAATCCAGCAATTTTCACATGGCTATGCACGATTACTATTGACACAGAAAATAAAATCTACGTTGGAGGACATATTAACAACCCTACTACAAACCGATATATAATGAAGTTCACAAATAATTTAAACACAAGTTTATGGACCTTGCAAAACGTTCCAGGGGAAGTTGTATGTCTTGCAGCATCAAAAAATCCCAATGTTGATGAAATAGCTGCACAAATAGGAGGTAATGGTTTTATCACTGATCGTTTCACCTTCGCCGGGGCGTTTATCGCACCTGAAATCATTGAGCATTTAAATGAGGGATGTGGAATGGCAATTGTTTATGACGGAAATAATGATATGGTCGTAACAGGGTCCATTGAAGGAGGTTGGGATGTATACATGCATACGATGAAGTACCACATTTTCCGGTAATAAAAATCAGTAAGAAGTATATCTCCCAAGGGAATCTTTTGGGAGAATCTTCAGCTTTCATATAATTTGTTAAGTTAATAAGGATATTTAATAGAAAATTTAATATAATATAATAAATATAATAATAAAGTATTGCGGGGAAATGAAAATATGTTTAAAAAAAATATTATACCTCTTTTAATGATTAGTTTCTTATTTTTAACAACAACTATTTTTTTTGCATCTACAGTTCAATCAATTATTAAAAATGAGAAAATAATATCTGAACCACGAACGATCTACGTTGACGATGATAACCATGCAGGTCCTTGGGATGGTACTCCTGAGCATCCATATGAGACAATAACACAAGCATATAACGTTGCTATCTCGGGAGATACAATCTTTTGTTTCTCTGGTGTTTACGGAATCAGGGACCAGCGTGATTGTTATATGATAATAAATAAATCAATCAACCTTATCGGTGAGAATAGAAGTAATACATATCTTTTTAAGAGAATTGGACCGGAATTCTATTACCTAATCGTCATTGATAATGTCAATATTTCTGGCTTTCATTTTACTGTCCATAGCTCATGTCATGTTATGACGAAAATTTTTGTGAATGCTTCTGATCATTGCACTGTGACGAATAATGATTTTCAAGATGATTTTACGATGGTTGGGGCAACAGCAATCATAAAAATAATTGACTCGGAAGACATCATAATTTCAGACAATATCATAGGTCGACCGAATCCACCGGTGAACATTATTGGTACTCAAGGAATCATTCTAGAAAATTCAAGCAATATACAAATTTACAATAATTGTATCGATGAATATTTTTACGGAATTGTAGGCAAGCATCTTACCAAGAGCAATATTACAAACAATCAGTTGTACACGCTTGGTGGGCTGCAACTTGTTGCATCATCTCATAATATAATTTCAAATAATGTCATTGAAAATGGTATTAATGGATATGGAATATATTTACTTAGATCCTCTGATAATTCTATTATCCAAAACAATTTTATAACTAATAGAATCAGAATTAGAAAAGCATTATTTTCTGATTGTACGAATACCTGGGATCAGAATTACTGGGGTAGGGCACGATTGCTTCCAAAAATAATTTTTGGTGAAAAAACCGTGAACAACAAAATAGTACCTGCATTTCAGATTGACTATCATCCTGCAAGAGACCCCATCTCGCTTTAAATAACTATACAACAAAAACGGCTTTGGTTCATAATTAATATCTAAGAATCGCATATCCTCCTGCGCGAGGGATGGGTATGCGAAAAACAAATTGGAAAATCTACGAGAAAGCAGAGGAGGAAGAATTCCGACTCTTCCTTGAAATTGGCAAAAAATTATCTGGGATCAACAACCACCACAATACTGGAGAACAAAGAAAAAGAGACCAGGAAGACCACCGGCATACGATTGGAAAGGATTGGTGATCCTCCTGCTCTTGAAGATGTTTTACCGATTGAAATTCCGAGAGATCACTTCATTTGCTAAAGGGTTTCCTGGTCTTCGAGAACTCTTAGAACTCAAGAAAACACCAAGCAGATCAACCCTCAACGGACCATGAAGAAATTGGATAAAGCTTGGTTACGAACAGTGAACGATGCCATTATTGCTGAGTTTAAAAAAAGCGGAAACACATCGGTATTGATTACAGCGGAGAAACAGTTAATCACTACTCACCGTGGTACTGCTTAAGAACTAAGAAGAAAACCAGAAAACGCGATTTCAAAAAGATCCATGTCGCAATGGAAATTAAAGGCCCTGAAAAACCTATCTACTCCATCGAAGTGACTAAAGCAACACGACATGATTCTTCTCTTCTGATTCCGTTACTTGACCGGATCACTGGAAAGATCGGGGATGTCTGCGGTGATAAAGGACTCTCATCACGACGCAATGCACAATACATCCCGAGTTTCGCACGTGAATAAAAGTTAAGTGCCTTCAGTGTTTGTATTTTTATTGGTGCAAAAATGCAAACTGTACTGAAGACACCAAACCACATAAAGCTCAACAAGAATAAGACCTTTCCGATAGGAACAATCCAAACCGTCAAAACCATTTTCGAAAAACTTCATCTTTCCCAACTCCTTGATGATCTCAAACACTGCGGCTATAGGCTCAGCGGACTCTCTACTGGGCTGGTCTCCTACAAAATGACCGAGAATTTCTCAATCAGCAGATGTCATCAATGGATGACATCCAATCCAATGCTTCTGGAATACCTCCAATTGTCTGCTTTTGAGGATGATGCCTTGTACCGTGGCCTTGCAATCCTTGGAGAGAATAAACACGTGATCCTCAGTCACCTTTTACACGTCCTCAAAGAAGAATACGGTGTGGGACTGGATATGGTGTTCATGGATTGGAGCACCGTGTACTTCGAAGCCAAACCAACAGAGTACATCAAATATGGACATACTCGTGATCATCGACCTGACAGGCCGTAGGTCGCCATAGGACTGGCACAAGACCAAGGAACTCAACTCCCTGTTGGACTGACCATTCAACCTGGGAACATAAACGATCAAAAACACTTCAAAGTCACTTACCAAAAGATCAAACCAGGACTCAGAACTGGGAGTGTCCTGGTTTTTGATGCCGGTGTCACTGGCATCCCAAACTTCGATCTCCTTGGTTCGGACAAAATGAGGTATCTCTCCCGGATGAAACTCAACACAAGCGACATTAAACACCATCTGAACACATTCAACAAGGAGGAATGGACACCTGTTGTCACCGGCAACAGGGACGAAGAGGTCTATGGGAAACAGCTGGTGTTCCCCAGCAGGACCAAATACCTGTACTTCTCCCAGAACCTCTACGATAACACCATGAAAAACAGGAGAAAGCACCTGGAACAAGAGTACGACGAAGCGCTAGACCTGCGGAAAACCATACAACAAGGGAAACGACCACGGAAGAAATACCGCAACAGCAACCACTTCCTGCAAACACACCTGTCCTACACCTTCCCCCTCACCGGCCTCTCTCGTGAGCAGGCGATAGAGCGTGCATTACAGCTTTCCATTACCGGGAAAGAAGGATTTTTTGCACTCGTATCAAGCAAAGATTTCTCACTTCACGAAGCACTCCAATACTACCGTGAAAAGGATGGTGTGGAGAAGCTGTTCAACAGCATCAAAAATGAGCTTCATGTGCGACCTACACGCTGCTGGACACAGGAGGCGATCGACGGATCCATCCTCATCGTCTACCTTGCTCAACTCGTCATAAGTTTACTCCGCTACAAACATGACAAGCTGCGTCATCTTTCAACAAAATTCATCATGCAAAGCCTGAGCAATTTCGCACTTACCATCGTTGTGGGTAAAAATGGGGTGAAAAACCGTGTTTTTTCCAATTTTGACTGGATCAATACCCTGGTTTTTTTTGTGGAAAAACACCAGGATCGTAGGTTTTTCAGCCTGTTTGGCTGGCTGAAAACGAGAAAATTGTGTCATGTGCGAAATGTGTTCTAATCAATAAAAGATCAATCACCTGCGAAAGTCAGGATACATCGCCAAACGAGGCGGTACACCCTCCTCATGATGAAAAAGAACAGCATCAGCAAAAGCAAAGGATGCCCCGCCTGGCACAAGATGCACAAATCCCGAGAAAAGGACGAAAAAGCTTGGGACAAACATTATCACAAACGCTCCAATAGCGAAGCAGGATTCGGCTCATTCAAACAACAAACCAACTCCTATCTTTCCAGTAGAAACCGGGAAATGTCAAACCAACGAAATATGGCTAAAAACAATAGGATACAACATACGACAATTGATCCATAGAAAAATACGACTGGAGGTCACAAGAGGTGAATTATGAACCAAGGCCAAAAGCTCAAAAACATTTATATAGTGCACAGCTATAAATTAATTACGGGGATAGTTTACGTATGAAGAATACAAAAACGTTGATGATCGTCAGTATGCTTCTTTGGAGTGGTTTTGGAGCTAGTATCATCCAAGCAACAAATAATCAAACCTATGAAACAATGCAGGTTGTTGTATCGTTTTCTCAGCCGATAGTTACCAATGGAAACGATGGGCTGTCGGTTTCTCTTGCTGAGGCAACATCTGTCTTAAATACACCTGGCGGGTATATGCTTCCTCAGGTTACCAAAGTTTTTAGTTTTCCGTTTCGCACACAAATCATTGGTATAGACGTGGTTTTTTCCGATATAACAACACAACTACTACCACAAGAACCTGCTCGTGCAACTCAACCAGTCTCTGATCTTGGTTTTTCAGCACATATTGAAGAAATAGATCTCTCAACATATACACTGTATCCTGAAAATCAGTATAGTTATTCACTTGCAACAGGTCGTCAGGGTGACAGTATCGTACTTTTTATTGTTGTACGGTTAACTCCTGTTCAGTTCAACCAGAAAGACATGCTGCTTACAACTGCAAAAACCGCTGATATTACCATTACTTATAGAGTACCAGAACATCCAACCATACTTGCTGATACCTATGATTTACTTATCATTACTCCTGATGATTTTGCTGCTGCAGTAGAACCCTTGGTTGTTCATAAGAATGCGATGGGGGTTCAGACAAAACTGGTTACCCGATCTGAGATCTGCGCTGGAACCTATTTCCCTGCGCAGGGTCGTGATTGTGCTGAGGAGATGAAATATTTCATTAAATCTGCATTGGAATCCTGGGGAATAAAATATGTTCTTTTGGTTGGCGGCCGGAAAGGAGGCGTTATGCAGGAGAAATGGTGGATGCCGGTTCGCTATTCAAATCTTGATGATTCCTCTGGTTTTGAGGCAAGTTATCTGTCTGATTTGTATTTCGCTGATATCTATGATGCCTATGGAAATTTCTCAAGCTGGGATACAAATGAAAACGGTGTTTTTGCTGAATGGAAAGGTGCTACCAGGGATATTCTTGATATGTATCCTGATGTGTTTGTCGGTCGTCTTGCGTGTTTGAATACCCGTGAGGTGAAGCTTATGGTTGATAAGATTATTACCTATGAGACTGAAACATATGGGTCTGCATGGTTTAAGCGTTTTATTGGCGTTGCTGGTGATACCTATCCTGGGCCAACAGATCCGTATTATGAAGGGGAACGTGCGAATGAAGCTGCGTTTAATCTGCTTGAAAGTTCTGGTTTTACCGCAACTATGGTATGGACATCCAATGGTATATTTACTGGAAAAAAGCCGGTGATTGATGCGTATAGTAAGGGTGCTGGTTTTGTGCATTTTTCAGGGCATGGTAATCCGAATGCATGGGGTAATCACCCACCGCATAATGATACGTTTATTAACGGACCGACGTCCTTTGAGATGGGGAAATTAAAGAATAAAGAAATGCAGCCGATTGTGATTGTTGGCGGATGTCACAATGCTCAGTTTAATACAAGTTTGTTGAATATTGTAAAAGGTGTACTTACTGATGGCCTTCAGTATTTTAGTACAAAGTCTCCACTGGGAAAATACTGGTATCGGGAATGGGTTCCCCGATGTTGGGCTTGGGCGATGGCTGCACAGAAAAACGGCGGGTGTATTGCGATTATGGCAAATACTGGTCTTGGGTATGGACAACCTGGTGAGAATTGCTTAACGATGCGTGGGCGGTTCCTTGAAGTCTTATTTTTCCGGAGTTACAGTGAGGGAAAAACAGTACTTGGTGAAACTCATGGGCAAGATATGATCTATTACATGCATGAATATCCTCCGATGAGCAATGTGATTGATTGTAAGATTGTTCAGCAGTGGGCATTGCTTGGTGATCCAAGTCTTCAGATTGGAGGATATCCAAATTAGTCGGTTTTTCGTTTATAGACAATTAGTCAGGTGATGCAATGATATTTTAAGGTGCCTCTATGAACCATGGCGCATATTTTGGAGTGATGCTTTGTTGTTTTCTATGCATCGGTGTTATCCAACAGCCGTATTATGTTCAATCCGCTGGTGCAACTAGTTCTGATCAAACAGAAGATATTCTTGAGATGATCAGTCAGGTTGATGAAGGACTTGTGCAAAACTATGTTACAAAGCTTTGTGCGTTTCGACCACGGTATACTGGAACTACGCTGTGTACTCTTGCAGCTCAGTATCTATTTGATGAGTTGAGTTCTATGGGTCTTGAAACTAGTTTTCATGAGTGGTTCTATAAGGGTTTTAGAAGTAGGAATGTGGTTGCAACACTTCCTGGTACTGATCCAGAGAGTACTGCTGTTTTTATTATCTGCGGGCATTATGATACTGTGGAAGTATCACCAGGTGCTGATGATGATGCGTCTGGTGTTGCATCGGTGCTTGCCTGTGCTCGTATTATGAGTCAGTATTCTTTTCCTCATACGATACGTTTTATTGCTTTTTCTGGTGAAGAGGTTGGAACACTGGGGAGTTTTTCGTATGCACGTGATGCGTATCGGCAGGAAGACAATATTGTTGCAGTATTAAATCTTGATATGGTTGGATATGCAAACAGTGCTGAGGGTGGAAGCACTCTTCGGTTTTTTCCAGCACCGCGAGCACGGTGGATAGCAGATTTTGCAGAAAGCATCAGTGAAAAATACAAGGATATCATTGATATGAATGTTGAGATTCTTCCATGTTATATTGGTTCTGATGCGCAGCCTTTTATTGATTATGGGTATGATGGTGTATGGATTGCGCATCATGATGGGTATTCCTGGGGCCATTCAGCAGATGATGTTCCTGAGCATTTGAATTACACGTATCATGCAAAAGCAACTCGTTTTATGCTTGCGGTGCTTGCTGAGTTTGCGATTAAACCCCTACCGGTTCAGGTGATTATTAAAACACCGTTGGAAGGGTATGGGTATTTTTTTGATCGACCTACGATAAAACTTGATCTTGGTAAACAGTGGTATAAAGGCCTCCGGGGGATCACGATTGCCATCGGTCGTCCTGTTGTTCGGGTTGATGTTCTGAGCAGTGAACCGATTAAGTATGTTGTTTTTTGTGTTGATGGGAATTTTATGTATTGGGATAGTCAAGCGCCGTTTGAATGGAAACTAGGAGGTTTGCATTATCCACTGGTTGGTCGACATACACTTCAGGTCTATGCGTATACAACTGAGGGAAACAGTGCTGTAGATGAGATGCAAATTATTATACTCACATTTTCATGTCAGTATTCATAAAAGAACAATGATACGTATGGCAAAAAGTATTGGTTTCCTTGCTGTTTTTCTGGTGACTTGTTCGTTTGCTTCATCGTATCATGTGGTATGTACAAATGAACTGATTATTTTTCCCTCTTCACCGGTTGTGCTGGTTACCGGTTTTGAGCCTTTTGCTGATTTTGATATTAATCCGTCGCAGATAATCGTTGAGGAACTCCAGAATCAAACAGTTCATGGTCTGCAGGTTGTTGGGGTGGTATTGCCAGTTAATTTTACTTCTGCTGATATGATACTTGTTCAGGTACTCCAGCACTATCAACCGTTTCTCATGATCAGTCTTGGTTTGTCACCCAAGGCAACTACTCTTGAAGTTGAGACATGGGCTGTGAATATGAAACGATATCCGCTTGATTCAGGAAGGTGGTCGTTTCCTCGAAAAATAGAGCAGGATGGTCCTTTGCTTCGTTTATCATCCCTCAATACCCGTGCGGTTATTCGGGAGTTGAAAAATCATGATATCCCATCGGAGCAGAGTTTTTTTGCTGGTACGTATCTCTGTAATTATGTATTTTACCGAGCACAAAGCATTGTGAAAACAATGGATCTTTCTACTCATGTTGGTTTTATACATGTCCCCCTCCTTGATGTGCAAAGTCAACACGGTATGAAACTTCAAACTATGGTTGATGGCGTGAAAGTAGTCATTGGTTTGTACTCTACTTCAAACAGCATATGAAAAAGTTTTATAAAGAAATGAGTGCTTGACTTAGTGTGATGAGAGAGTTAACGAAAGCACGGTTGACAGTTGGTTTGTTAGCTTTTTTTGCGTCAGTCTGGATTGTCATCCGGAAGATCTTTATCTCTTTTGATCAGCTGTTTATAACATTTGGTTTTATTGTTTTGCTGTTGTTTGTTATTCTGATCCTGTCGGTTGTTATCCTTGGGATTTTAGAATGGGTGCATATTTTTGATTTGAGAACCAACTCGATTCTGACGTTGATTGTTGTGATTGTTATCAGCGTTTCAACTGTGTTATAACGGTGATATCAAAGTGTATTCTTTTTCCTTATGGGTTTTTGTTTTATCTGTTGAGTTCTCGCATGATATGAACTGAGCCGGTTACGATTCCTTGATCATTGATAATAGGTGATGCTGATATTTGGAGTTTTTTACCGAGATGCTCATCAAAGAATTCCACGGTGATTGGTTTTTTGAGTTGTTGTACTTGTTGGCAAGGACAAGGTTGATGAACGTGGTTTGTTCCATGGAGAAGTGTATAGCATTTTTTTCCAATGCATTGGTCTGGTGAGAGGTTGAAAAAATCGGCAAATGATTTGTTTGCGCGGATGATGGTGTTTTCGGCGTCATGGATTGAGATCATTTCGTTGACTGAGTTAAAAGTTGTTTCCCATTCATGGATGACTTGTCTCAGTTTTTTTTCAGTGTTTTTTCGTTCGGTGATGTCTTCAATGATCAGTGTTACTCCAGGTTCTCCATCGTCGAAGGTTGTTGGGATGTATTTCATGTTGAGATAGAATTTTTGTTGATTGGTTGCAAATTCGATTTCTGTAGTTGTATCAGAGCCGTCGAGTGCTTTTTGGACGTTGGTGGTGAAGTCAGTAATTTGAAAGAGTGGTATGAGAAGTGTATCGATGGTTTTCCCGATGATGTCGTTTCGTGATGTTTTGAGAAATTCGAGGAGGTTTTCATTGATTTGGATGATTCTGTGGTCTTTGTCAATGAGCAGGACGTAGTCGAGGGTGAAATTGAGTACTGCTGAAAGTGGTACTCGTCTGCTCGGGAAAAATACTTTTGCTGGGCCGAACGTGACCATTTCTGCATGGCCTGAGATAAGGAGGATGTCGAGGTATTTGGCAACTGAGTTGCGGTTAATGTTGATTTCTCGAGCGATGTCGGTAACGGTCATTCCTCGAGGATTGCTTTTGAGAATGGTCCGTATTTGGGTGAGCTCTTTTTGGTAACTTTCCACAGAGGCACATGGGTTGTACGATATTTATGCATTTCGCTTTTGCCATGCAATTAAAGAAAAGTTTATATACTATATTATGCATTATAGTATTGCCTTGCATAATCGCATGGCGAAATGGTGAAGGGAAAAGATATGAAGAATCGTAACTCAGAACAACGAGTTTCGTCATCTTCGCGTACACAACACATCTCATCTACACATAACCCACAATATCATCTTCAACAAACGGGGGAGGTTGCCCACCATCATCCATCGCATCCTACAGAAGTTTCACACTTCTGTCTTCTCCCACACCGCTTCATCCTCCTCCATTCTCGGTATCAAAATGGACTGCCACCATCGTTTCCATTCCTCCTCATCGGAACAGTAGGTACCTCTCGAAGATTATTTTCACGCATCCCATCTCCTTTTTTTTTAACCATCTCTTAAGAGAGGTACCCATCCCATCCTTCTTTCAACAAATGCATCTTCACCAAAAATGACAGTACTCCATGATCTGAGTCTCATTTACCGATTCTTGTTGATCGGCAATTGAAATCGTACCAGTAACCAACATATGAAACCGCCAATACCGAAGCATTCCAAGCATATGAAAATCAATTGATTGCACAGAAAAACGAACAGCAACATCGATATCATCCTCATGAATTTCAAACATAGATTCAAGAGGAATCAATTTTCCATGATGATACTGATACTGAATGTGAGTAAGCTTGATATTTTCACGGTGAATGCTGGTGTAATTCAGAGTATCGCGATTAATCATAACAAGGAAAAAATCTTCGCACCATCTGTTTTTCATATTTTGTGAAAAAATAATTGAAAAATGTGTCGATGAGAATTTTCCCCAAAACCAACTCTTATGAAAACGACGAACGTCAAACCCACGTTCTTGGTACCCTACTCCTTTAACCATGAAAATTGTATCATCCCATTGAAGTGTCCCAACAACCACAGCTCGTGGTACAGGACACCCCCAAATACCATGACCGGTGTATCCTTTCCAGCCCTGTATTTGACTAATAAATATGAGATTTGCAGATACTGTTTTAATTGACAGGTTGAGAGATACACAGAGATGGTTCTCAGCATCATAAAAGGTGCTGAGCAGTTCTTTTCCCTGCAGTTGTAATCGAGGTTCTGCTGGTGAAAACTGCATCATCCTGAGAGGAATAACACGATGCAATCGTGCTACAATCGTAGCATGATCATACAAACTAATTCTAAGGAGGAAAAATCCTGTTTTTCCTTGGGTTCCTATAGAAAGGATTCCGACATGGATGCTGTAGTTGTTAGTGAACAACGCATCAAAGTACCACCATTGCAGTGACCAGTACGACGTAATGTTATATGCATTATCGAGAAGTGTGATATCTGTTGGTTCGTACCATCTCGGATCGTTGCTTTTCACTGCCGGTATTTGAAAAAGGGCTACCCCTACAGTGAGAATCATGCATATAGAACATATAGTTTTCTTCATGGGTTTTATTAATATATAAAACATCAATATTTATATAACTTTAGTAATAAGCGAATCCAAAACCTTTATAGAGATACATTTATAAAATTAGACTGCTTATTATATATCCATGAAACCATGAAACATATTCAAAAAACACAGATAACATCAAGTATTATTGTCTTCTGCTTTTTCGTTTCAGTACTACCTGCTGTTTCCTCTTCTTTTATCGGCGCACCACAATCACCGGGTGTTTCTCAGGATTCTACTCATCTCTCAACGGATTTATATAACCCAAAAGTTGCTGCAGCACTCAGTCAAATCACTGAGGGTCGTCTTCGTGAGATTCTTACAGTGCTTGTTGGTTTTTCTCCACGGTTTACAGGAACCTATGGATGCGAACAAGCAGCAAACTATATCTATGATTTTTTTCAGAGTAACCATCTTCAAACGCGGTACCACAACTGGAGCTCATGGGGGAACGAGTATCATCGACGGTTTTTTTCCAGCAGAAACATCGAAGCAACCATCCCTGGAACAGACAAGAAGAATACTGTTCTTTTGTTCAGTGCACACTATGATGGTGTGAAAAGTGCTCCTGCAGCTAATGATGATGGCAGCGGTACGGCGGCAGTTCTTCTTTCAGCTGCAGTTTTGAATCAATTTAGTTTTAACCATACTTTGAAGTTTGTAGCTTTTTCTGGTGAAGAAATTGGTTTGCTAGGTAGTCACGCTTATGCAAAAGAATCCTATGAAAATCATGAGAACATTTTGTTGAATATCAATGCAGATATGATTGGTCATGCCGAAACCAGTGAAGGCGGGAGCAGAATGGGTATTTCTTCATCAGAAGATCTAGCTTGGCTTTTTGATATTGCTGATAGTCTTTGTAGTATCTATGATATTGATTTGACGATAAGTCGTGGTAGTATCAATCGTGATGGTCGCGGCTGGAGCGATTATTTTTCTTTTATTGAATACGGCTATGAGGCATTTGCCTGTTGGGGCGGAGAACATGATCCAAATATGCATACTTCAAAGGATGACCTAAACAATGTAAATTTTTCCTATCTTGTAAAAACCACTCGTTTGATTACAGCACTGCTTGGAACACTGGCTGATTACGAGGATTTTTACCCCCAAGTGACAATTGCATCACCTCGAATTGGAAAGCTCTACATTGAAGGAAGAGAAAAACGTAGCATCGGTGATCTCAAAACTATAGTTCTTAATGATATCTGGATTTGGGCTGATGTTCGCTATGCTTCAGTGCCGATTCTCCGCGCTGAGTTTTATCTCGATGATCGTCTCATGTATACTGATACGCAGGTCCCGTTCTCTTGGCAGTTCAATAAATTTTCAGTGGGGACCCACCGAGTGACGATACTTGTGTATGATGAACTGGGGAGAAAATCTTCTGAGTATCGAGATATTCGTTTCATTAATCTTTTACTTAAAAAATAGGTTTTTCTGGGAGGAATATTTAAAAACCGGTTTGATTTCTCCATTTGTACACTGCATCCTATTTTTGATGAAGGGAGAAAAGAAGAGTATGAACAAGAGCAGGAAGATACTATCATATATGGAGGTATTCGTCATTTTGTTTTCAATGGGTTCCATGGTTCTCATTTCGTTTGATAGCCATGCACTACAGATTGGACCCGAAATAACAATTACCACTGATCAGCTAGAATATTATCCTGGTGAGCAGGTTTCCATTTCTGGTCGTATACTCAATGATGGTCAAGGAGTCCCCTCATCTCCTCTCTGTGTACACGTGAACGATTCTGAAGAAAACATGATTTTTGGTACCTGCGGACTGTCAAATAATTATGGAAATTATACATTTACTTTTTCATTAGACGAATATGCACTGCTTGGTACCTATCATGCAGAAGCACACTCATATCAGTTTGATATTAAAACGACAACTTCCTTTGAGGTCGTATCAACTGTAGTGATAGTTGAGATATCAGGACCTTGTAACGGTGTCACAGGTGTTCCTGTATCGTTCTTCGGCTCGGCAACTGGTGGCAAAAAACCGTATAGCTGGCTGTGGAATTTTGGAGATCAGCAGATCTCCGCTGAACAAAACCCACATCATATCTATTCAACTCCTGGAAATTACACGGTTGTTCTCACAGTTACCGATACAGATGGTCATACCGGTACCGATCTGCTACTAATCACAATTCTACCTGGTGAAAATCAGACACCAAATCAGCCTATGATCTCGGGTCCGTCATCCGGAAAAATAAAAACTGAATATACCTACAATCTTTCAGCAGTTGATCCCGACGGAGATCAAGTGTATTTTTGGATTGAATGGTGTGAAAATTGTGTTGAGCCACAGTGGATTGGGCCATATGATTCTGGCGAAATCGTACCGGTACAGCACGCCTGGGAAAAGAAAGGAATGTATACCATCAGGTTGAAGGCAAAAGATACCATGGGTGCTGAGAGTGCATGGACAACGTTTGAAGTGAGCATGCCGAAGGAAAACCGTATCTTCCGCAGTATGTTTTTCTGGTTCTTGAAAAGTCGTTTTCCTCGTTTTTTTGGGTGATTATACACTTTGTTGGTCGTATGACATGCCTTTCAATGTGCGATTTGTAGACATCCTATTCTTTTTTATTCTTTAAACCTATCTCTGTGTTGGTAGTATGCAACGTGGGCTCTCAGCATTTGACCTCATGGTCGTCGTTCATGATCTTCAAAATAGTATTGGTAGCTATATTGAAAATATCTATCAGATAAGCCGTGATGAGATTCTGATCAAGATCACAAATAAAAATACGCATGAAAAAGAAATCATTTTCATTAGAAATGAAGAACTTATCTGCATCACACAACAGAAATTCAACGTTCCTGAAAAACCATCAGTATTTGCGATGACGCTTCGGAAATATCTACAAAATGGGCGCATCACCAACATAACGCAACATATGTTTGATCGGATCATTTTTATTTCCATTGGTCGTGCTGATGGGGAATACACCTTAGTTGTTGAGTTAATCCCTAAGGGGAACATTATTCTGCTCAATTCAGAGTCAGTTATTCTTGCCTCGTTGATTCGTCAGCAATGGGCCCATCGAACCATAAAAATACATGAAAAATATGTACTGCCGCCCTCGCAGATAAACCCTTTCGAACTATCGTATCAAGTATTTGCAGATCTTCTTAAAAGAAGTACGAAGGATCTTGTTCGTTTTTTTGCTGTGAATCTGAATTTCGGTGGAGCCTATGCTGAGGAGTTATTATCGCGTATCGGTATGGATAAAACCATAAAACCTCACAATCTTTCTGAAGTAGATATTCAAAAACTTTTTGACGCCATGCAACAATTTTTAGACATCTTCCGCCAGAAACAATTTGAACCATATCAAGTTCGGAGAGATTCTGCGATTGTCGATGTGATCCCAATATTGTTTAAAAGCTACGCTGCTGAAAATTTAGAACTCTGTGGATGTTTCATTTCAGGCCTTGAAGCGCTGATTAGTCAAAGAAAACAAACTAAAAAAACAATAGCGACTTCTCTAGTAAAAAGAGAGGCGCTCCATCGGCAATTGCGACAACAGCAAGAATCAATTCAAGAATTTCAAAAAAGGATGCTAGAAAAACAAAAAGAAGGAGAGCTAATCTATCATTATCAGCAAGCTCTTGATCAAATTCTTACTACAGCGGTTGATGTTCTTAAACAAAAAGATAAAACCGAAGGTCTTGGACTTCTTAAAAAACATCAGATGGTTTCTGATGTCAATTTTGAGAATCAAACGATAACCGTCCTTCTTCGTGATACTGATAATACTGAATATCAAGTGATTTTAGATATCTATAAAAGCGTATCTGAGAATGCGCAAAATGCGTATGCTGAACGTAAAAAACTCTCAGAAAAAATTAAAGGTGCACTTGAAGCTGTTGAACAAACAAAAGCTGAACTAGCCAATCTTGAAAAACACATGCAACAAGAGGAACGAGAACAACATCGAGCGATCAGCACAGAGAAAAAATCTGAAAAAACGTATTGGTTTGAACAGTTCCGCTGGTTTATCACTTCTGAAGGCAATGTAGTTGTCGGTGGAAAAGATGCAAAATCTAATGAACTTGTGGTTAAAAAATATCTTCGCGATGGTGATCGGTATGTTCATGCCGATGTTCATGGAGCGCCCAGTGTTATTGTAAAAACAAAAAATATCCATGATGAACACCTATCAATTTCTGAGAAAAGCCTTGAGGAAGCATGTATATATGCTGCTTCATTCTCAAAAGCATGGAATCAGTTTGCTGAAGCACAAGCATACTGGGTGCATCCTGAGCAGGTGAGTAAAACACCGCAGAGTGGTGAATATGTTCCGAAAGGTGGTTTTATTATCCGGGGGAAACGGAATTACCAGCGGTGTACGCTTGAACTTGCCGTGGGAAAAATCAATCTCGATGGTATCGAAAAACTCATGTGTGGACCCGAGCGTGCTGTACAAGCATATACTGATCGGTATCTTGTTGTGGTTCCGGGTGGCATGAAAAAGGCGATTGTGGCAAAAATCATAGCACGGACGTTTGCTGTATCTGTGGAATCAGTTGAGCAGATTCTTCCTCCGGGTAATATGCAGATCAGTCGCAGCGTTGGTCTGACCGTTGAAGAAGGTGATTACCCGTGAAAATCGTTTTTCAGGATCATAAAACCGGTGAACTGAAAATAATCGCTGAAAATCTTGATGATCTCTGGCATTTGTATCATATCATTGAGGAAGGAGATTTGGTTCGTGGAGTCACATTTCGTACTGATGAACAGCCGGGTGATAAACTTCGATCGAAAAAACCTGAGAAAAAAAGAATGAAGCTCGGCATCCGGGTTGAAAAGGTTCAGTTCCATGAGTTTTCTGATCGGCTTCGAATCCAAGGAGTTATTGAGGAAGGACCGCAGGATATAGGTTCGTATCACACGTTCAATATTGATGCCGAGAGTATGGAAGCGTTTTCGATTGTGAAGGATCAATGGAAGGAGCATCAGCTGGAACGCATTAATGAGGCGGTGAAGCAGCGCATGCAGCCAGTTCTTGTTTTTGTAAGTCTTGATGAAGATACTGCAACCGTTGCGATTCTTCGGCAGAGTGGCGTGCAGTGGATTGCTGATGTTGATTCGAAACGATCTGGGAAGATGTATGAAAGTAAGGAAACAAGCTATGAGTATTTTGGTGACATTGTTGGTATTCTGAAAACCTATGTGACTAAAGAAACACCTCTCGTGGTGATTGGTCCTGGTTTTACTCGCGAACATTTTATAGCATTTGGTAAATCCAAGTATGCTGAGTTGTTTTCAAATGTTCAGACACATGCAACAAGTCATCCTGGAATGAATGGTATTCATGAGGCGTTAAAACTTGGTGTAGTTGAGCAGATCACTAAGGATAATCGGGTGTCACTTGAGACACGTCTGGTTGAGAAACTTTTTGAGGAGATTAAAAAAGATGGATGTGTAACATATGGTGCTGCGGAGGTTGAGGATGCCTTGCATCGAGGTGCAGTTGAGCGATTGTTAATTTCCGATGTTTTTGTTCGCAGTAAGAAAGGAGAACAACTGTTAGAGCTTGCTCGGCAGACCCGGAGTGATTTCACCATTATCAATTCATTACATGAAGCTGGGAGAAAATTTGAACATCTCGGTGGTGTTGCAGCGTTACTAAGGTTTAAAATTTAAATAAAAAAGATTTCGTTTTTAGATGTATCTGCTGCAGCCTGTTTTGAGAATCATCGAAAGATACGGAGGTTCCCAAGTATCATCCGTGTTGTAGGTATTTTGATGTGTGTTTTTTGTTTCTTCTTTCGTTTCGCTGATCAATGCGTTAAAGTAGGTGTAGGTTATTTTTACGTCGAAATCGTTTCCTTTATCTCTGAGGTATTTGAAGAATCTGAAGATTTTTTCACCGGTTTGTACTTTGACGTTAATAGTGAATGTTTCATCAGCGGTTTTATAGTAGTCTGCTTTGATGGCATCTTCTGCATCTGAGAGCGTTGATGCTTGTATAGTTGTAATCGTTGGAAGTGTGTTCATTCGGAACGTCAGAGTCATGGTACCGTTACCGGTTTGTTTTTCGGTTTTGGTTTGACCTTTTCCGGTTACATCAACCGTGAGGGTATCTAATCCTTTTTTCCTGAGGAGTCCATAGGTGTGATCATCAGTCCAGGAAAGCTCAATTGTTACTTCGAGGAGGTTGTCTTGGGTAAGTGTAATTTCTTTGGAGTATGGTTTGTTTTTGCTCGTATAGAGCTCGTCGTTGAGCTGGTATGTCCCTGAAGAAGTCTGCCAGGCGACCTGGTATGTGGTTTCACCAGGTGGTGTATGTTCATTGTTTGTTTTCTCTGGTGGGACGTACACAGCGATACCGACACCGGCAATAACAAGAACCAATACGCCGATAATAATAACTATTTTATCGTTTTTCTTTAAACTGACCATAGTGATGTCACCTTACACGTTTGTTCAGAATGCAAGATATTTATATATTTCTGCAGTATATTAGTATGCTTCCTGGTTTATTAAATTTTTCCATTATTTATATATTTTTATCTTTTTAATAATTATCCTGAGGGAGATGTTCCCACGGCTCTTGGTTTTAGTCAGAGATTATCGGAAGAATCGTCCCGCAATACATACATCGTTTATTGTTTACTCCTGTAAGTTGTATTGAGAACCCATGGCGTTCGATAACGGTTTTGTGGCAGATGGGGCATCTGGTGTTTTCGTAGGAACCATGAGCGATATTTCCAAGATATGCGTAGAGTAATCCTTGGTTTTGTGCATGTGAATAAATAGTAATCATAGTTTCTTTCGGGGTTGCCGGTAGGTTTGTCATCTGGTGGTCTGGATGGAATCTGGTAAAATGAACCGGTGTTTCTCGACCAAGTTTTTCAAGAACCCATCGGCAAAACTTGTTAATTTCATCTAACGTGTCATTGTATCCTGGGATTACAAGATATGTTAATTCGACATGAATTCCAAGATTTTTTGCAAGCTCACAAGTGTTTAGAACAGGTTCAAGTCGTGCGGTACAGATTTTGTGATAAAATGATTCCGTGAATGCTTTCGCATCAATATTCATTGCATCTAAATACTGGGAGAGTTCCCTGAGCGGGTCTTCATTGATATATCCATTGGTTACATAGACGGTAGCAAGTCCTTGTCTTTTTGCATATTTCATTGTGTCATAGGCGTATTCATGCCAAATTGTTGGTTCGTTGTACGTCCATGCGATACCTCTACAGTTATGTTCTTGGGCGATTGCAACTGTTTGTTCAGGAGTAAGTTCTCGAAAAGGAAAATGATAGGGTTGTGCTGTTGAAATACTTGCATTCTGACAGTGAGCGCATTTCATGGTACAACCTACAGATCCGATCGATAATACCAATGATCCTGGATAGAAATGATACAATGGTTTTTTTTCAATGGGGTCATCAGCAATCGATGAACAAGACCCATAAATCAGAGAAATCAGTTTTCCTTGCTTGTTTTCACGGACACCACAAATTCCGCGTCTTCCTGAAGGAATCGTACATTGATGTGGACATAATAAACATTGGACCTGTTGATTATCCAGGGGCCGCCAGAATTTTGCTTCATGATGCATTGCTGTTTTTCATACAAAAACAGTTTATTTATGTTTCGCCAAGAATAAGCCCTTTTCGGTTTGTTACTCGATACGGATATTTGTCGTTGATTTGGGGCTCCATGGTTTTATATTCGGCAAACGCCTTATCGGTTCGTAGCATATATTTAGCATAATAAAATGCTTCTTCGACCGATACTTTTCCATCTTTGAAGAGGTGTAACCGAGAAGGTACTCCTCGTTTGAGAAAACCTGGTTTGAAGCCATCAGCATCTCCTGTTTTGATACCCTCAAACCAGAGTAAGGTAAACAGAGGGCCCTGAGTGGTGCTGGCGTATCCTTGTCTGAATTTACTGGTGCTTGAAATGACAATACGACCTGAACGTGGTATCCCTGATTTGAACAGAAGTGATGTTGAAAAATCATAAATGGTTTTATCTGCAAAACCTCCACTATAGCAAGCGTCAACGATCAGTGTTGTTTTTTTAGATCGAAGTCCAAATAGCATTTTTCCCAAGTCACGATCACTCAGTAGTCCATCCCAGAGAAAGATCTGACTTCGTTCGAATAGTTTTCCACCGGTTGCTGAGTTGCTTGCATCTCCATATCCATGGTTGAAAATCCAGATGAACACTTCGCTATCGCGGTAGGAGTTTGCTTGGTTCACGAGATGGGTAACAACCTGGATGAACGTATCTTTGGTTGCTGCTCCATAGGTAACCGCATAGCTATGCTTGCGTTGCTGCAAGGTTTCTATTCTTTCACCATAGCCGTTGTCTTTTCGAATCCATCCATCGTCAAAAAGAATCACAATGTTTTCTGTGGCATAGTTGTAGTGGGTGATGAAATATGCTGCCATTTCTTCAGCAAGGTATAATCCACCGTTGCCAAGTTTACTTTCATTCTCTTTGGGAAAGTTTGCGGCTGCGACAAAGAGAGCCCATTTGTGGCCATCTGAAGAAACATTTTTCGGATTTTCTAAGGTAACGTTAATCGAAGAGATTTTTGAATACTGTTTACCATCATATGCTCGTACACTAATCATGTAGTCTGCATTTTTCTCAGAATATGCAATCCAGGTGTAGCTCCACTGGGTTAGACCACTTACATTGGTCCATGTTGTGTTGCCGATTTTAATTTCAACACTAACCAGCTCCTGATCTCCATCCGGGTCAGATGCAGTTCCACTGATCATAACTAGTTGGGAGACCACAGCATGATCTGACGGATACACTATGGTGACAATTGGTTTTTTGTTAGCATGGTAGGGATCCCGGGTGCCTAGTGTAAAGTAGTACACAATTCCTATAAGTATCAGAACTACGAGTACTGTGCATACAGTGATCAGCTTTTTGTTCATTCTTTCTCTAATAAAAAAAGTACTCTTGGTCCTTTAATATCTTTATGGAACAATTGGTACCGGATTCTGAAGGAAGAATCGTGTTGTTTTACCACGTAATGTTTTTTTTAAAATGTTCATACCCTTTGTTCTCAAGAACTGTGGTATCACTCCCAGTATATAATAGAATTTTTTTTGTTTTTGTTACAGTTCCAATCGGATAGAGAGATACACCTTTTTTTCCTACGGCTTTTTTTGTTTTTTCAAACACAGTTGGCGGAATTGTAACAAGGAGTTCATAGTCACCACCGAAATGCAAAGAAACAGCAGGAACATCAAGGTTTTTTATTTTCTTTGCTACTGATCTGAGTTCTGGTGAAATCGGAAGTTTTTCTTGATCTATTTCAACCCCAATCTGGTTCATTTCTTGGAGTTGATACAGCGATGACGATAAACCATCGGAAAGATCCATACAACTGGTAACATGATGCGTCTGAGCTAGTATTCTCCCTTCGTTGAGTCGAGGCCATGGTTCAAACAAGAATCGGCAGATTTTTCTGTCAGTAATGTTATGGCGGAGTGCATAGTATCCAGCTCCAGCTTTTCCGAGCGTTCCAGTGACTGCAACCACATCGCCAATCTGTGCTCCTCGACGTGCCATGAACTCATTTTTATTCACCCTGCCAAATGCAGTCCCTGAAAGTGTTATTTCTCGTGTTTCTTTGGTATCACCGCCAACGATTGTTGTTCCAAAACGAGTTGCACAGGTGTTTAAACCACGACTTACTTCTTTGAGAAATTGTTCTGAGGTTTCCGTAGGCAACCCCAGAGATACAACTAATCCAAGTGGTGTTCCTCCTTTTGCTGCAAGGTCACTGAGGTTGATTGCGCAGAGAAACCAACCAATCTGAAATGGTCTCATCTCCTGTGGTATGTGGGTTTTTTCAGAAATCATGTCGGTTGTTATGAGCAGATAGTCTTTTCCAAGATCAATCGCGGCGCAATCGTCGCCAAGACCAACCAGGCTAGTATCCTGAGTGAGTATCGATGTGATGAGTTGTATCGCTTTTCGTTCTCCGAGGTCTGAGAGTTTTTTCACAAATTGTTCAACACGTGGGGTATTCAAAAGGTTTATGATAAAAAACATGTTTTTCCCCTTGATGTATGCTGTAGGGAGTGATTGATTTTGAAAAAAATGACGTATGCAGATAGCGGTGTTGATATTTATCAGAAAGAAGAAGCAATTACCTCGCTACTTTCAAGTATTACAACAAAAAGAACCGGGTTTGGCAAACCCTTAGGGGGGCACTATGCAGGTCTTATCGATTTTGGACCATATGCATTAGTCCTTTGTACTGATGGTGTTGGAACGAAAATCAAAATCGCTGAAGCATTGAACAAGTGGGATACTATTGGTATCGATTGTATCGCAATGAATGTCAATGATGCGATCTGTGTTGGTGCAGAACCGCTTGCATTTGTTGATTATCTAGCGGTAAACAACCCAGATGCTGAAATAACAAAGGAAATCGGTAAGGGGTTAAACAAGGGAGCAGAACTTGCTCGAATATCAATTATTGGTGGTGAAACTGCTGATCTGCCTGAAATCATCAATGGTCTTGATCTTGCAGGAACGTGTCTAGCCTATGTGAAAAAAACTGATATCGTGATGGGTGATCGTATTCGTCCTGGTGATATCATCATTGGCCTTTCAAGCACTGGAGTTCATTCTAATGGCTACACGCTTGCACGAAAAGTAGTTACTGAATCTGGTTTTGCATACACTGATCGATTTCCTGAGGGCTGGTATCCCGGGAAAACCATTGGTGAAATCATGCTTGAACCAACAAGAATCTACGTTCGAGAAATCTTGCAGCTTCTTAAAAAAATCAAAGTCCATGGATTAGCTCATATCACCGGAAGCGGCCTTCGGAATCTCCCTCGATTAAAGAAACAGGTGAAATATGTACTTACCGATCCCTTTGCACCTCAGCCTATTTTTCAGTTTTTACAAACGTATGGAAACATCGAAGACGCAGAGATGTATCATACATTTAACATGGGCATGGGATTTGCAGTAATCGTTGCAGAGCAAGATGCCGAAGAAACCGTCAAAATTCTTACAAAATATTCAGATGCAGAGGTACAGATCGTCGGAATGATCACGAAAGGATCTGGTGTTGAAGTCCCAAGTTTGAATATAGCGTTCCAACCATAGGTTTTTTTCTGAGTACGTATGTAGGGTATATGAAAATCGGAAATGTTGAAATCAAGAATCCTTTTGTTCTTGCTCCACTTGCAGGAGTGAGTTGTACCGCGTTTCGTTTGCTCTGCAAAGAGAACGGCGCAGGGCTTATTTATACGCAGATGATTGATGCAGAACGTATCTCTGAGAAAAAACCTGAGGAGGTACAATCGTTTCTGAATATTCTGCCGCAGGAACGACCAGTAACCGTCCAACTTATTGGCAGTACCAAACAAACATTACTTCGTGCAGTACACGTAGTTGAACCATTTGCTGATATTATTGATTTGAATGTTGGCTGTATTGAGGAGGATTATCTTTCGAAAGGATGCGGTGCAGCATTGCTTAAACATCTTGATCATCTTGAGACGCTCGTCAACGCGATGGTGAGTGCAACTGCAAAACCTATCACGGCGAAAATACGGATTGGGTGGGACAACCAGCATATCAATGGTGTAGCAGTAGCACAACGTTTGGAAAACAACGGTCTTGCTGCTCTCTGCGTTCATGGGAGAACTGCTGATCAAAAATATGCGGGTAAGGTCAACTGGACGATCATGAAGCAAATTAAACAAAAACTTCACATCCCAGTTATTGCAAATGGAGATGTTAAAAGTTATACTGATGGTCTTGCAATGTTGGAAAAAACAGGATGTGACTTGGTGATGATCGGCAGAGAAGCTATGCACTGCCCGTGGGTATTCAGTCAAAAACCAGTTGATATCAAGCAGCAGATTCTCCGATTTATTGATCTGTATCAACGTTATGAACAGCGCCAGTCAGTTGTAGAGATTAGTGATCATGTGTTTTGGATGCTTCGTGATTTTCAAACAACTCAGGATACGAAGAAGGTTCA
Organism: Candidatus Thermoplasmatota archaeon; assembly: GCA_038884455.1. Classification (NCBI taxonomy): domain Archaea; kingdom Methanobacteriati; phylum Thermoplasmatota; species Thermoplasmatota archaeon. The sequence continues at coordinate 36,350 of JAWABU010000004.1, forward strand.
TCTGTTATCTACGGTTGGTCAGATTCAGCGTTTTGTTGCTCGGTTAGATTCTCGTCTTGAGTAGATTTCTTTTTTAATGACGATGGACGTTCTGTTTGTTTCGATGAGGTTGTAGTTCCATTGTTTTTTTTCTTAGGGCAAGCTGGGTTTAGACAGAGATCCCAATGTCGTTTACCTTTGAATTTCACCCGGATAATTGGTGTTTTACATTCAGGGCAGAGTTTATCGGTGAGGATCAAACCACCCTGCTGAGGAAGAGAATACGTGTTTTTACAGTCAGGATACCCGGTGCAACCAACAAATCGTTTCCCTTTTTTTGATGTGCGAACCATGAGATCTTTTCCGCATTGAGGACATGAACCAATGTTATGCTGCTGACGGACTGCTTTGGTGATACTTTGTTTAATCTCCTCTTTTAGTGGTTCAAGATCTCTCATAACTTCTGTGAGCATCTGACGAGATTCTGTGACCACTTCGATGAGTGTTTTCTTTCCTTCAGCGATGGCATCCATATCTTCTTCGAGACGAGCCGTCATAACTGGTTTGACGACATCGCAATGTCCAAGTGCTTCAACCACGGCGATTGCAGTTGCTGTGGGAACAGGGGGTGAACCATGGATATACTTCCTGCTGTACAGTTTACTAATGATTTCATGACGGGTTGATTTTGTTCCAAGTTTTAGTTCCTCCATTTTTGCGATCAAAGATCCTTGAGAGTATCGCTGGGGAGGTTTCGTCGCATCTTCTTTTATCTCGATATTCTCAACCTGGATTGATTCTCCTTGCGTAAGCTCAGGAAGTACTGTATGTTTTTCTTTGTAGTATGGATATACGTCACGCCAGTTTGATTCAAGAAGTTTGTAACCTTCTGCGTTGAATAGTTCGCCACCGATGTCAAGCTGTATTTTTGTTCGTTCTGCTACAGCGTTTTTTGTCAGGGTTGCAAGAAAACGGCGGCAGATTAATTCATAGATTTTTTTCTGTTCTGCTGAGAGTTTTTTGCTTGGTGCATCGACAGGATGTATTGGTGGATGATCGGTTGCTTGTTGTTTTCCCCGTGTTGGGTAGTCTCTGCTGTGCGTAAGGACGTAGTCAACTTCTTTTGAGAATTGAGATGTTTTCAGTTTTTCAAGAATACCTCGGATATTGAGTGAATTTGGATACACGGTATTATCTGTTCGCGGGTATGAGGTTAATCCCATCATATAGAGTTCTTCAGCGATGTTCATTGCTTTGGCTGCTGAAAAACCAAGATACGATGCTGCCTGAAGAAACGTTGTCGTGTTGAAAGGAGATGGCGGTGTTTCTTCTTCAATCTTTTTTATTATTTCTTTTACCGTTGCTTGGTGTACCTCTTTTATTTTTTCATAGATCTGTGTTGCATGTTGTTTTTCCCAGAAAAATTCTTCACTGTGATCTGCATCAAATGTGGTATTTTTTATCAGATGAGCAATAATTTTCCAATATGGTGTTGGAATGAATTTTTTAATTTCTTTTTCTCGTTCAACAAGAAGCGCCATGGTTGGTGATTGCACTCTGCCGATAGAGAGAAAGTCTCGTCCAAGACGCCGTGAGGTCAATGAAATAAATCTCGTGAGAACAGCACCCCAGACAAGGTCAATGATCTGACGCGCCTCAGCAGCATTTGCTAAATTATAATCAACCTCGACAAGATCAGAAAACGCTTTCGTAATTTCATATGGGGTTATGGCACTATACTTTGCTCGTTTGATTTGAACAATATTTTTATTATACTCTTTTAGGAGATCAACAACTTCAACACCGATCAGTTCTCCTTCACGATCATAGTCAGTTGCAACAATTAAAAATGGGTTTTTGTCAACAAGTGATTTCAATGCTGCAGCAATACCTTTTTCATGAATTTTTTTAATTGGTTGTACCTCAATGAGTTCATGTGGTTGGATTTTCTGCCATTGGTTAAAATCAGTTGGATAATCAAGGGTGATGATATGACCTTTTAAACCAATAACATCCCACGGTTCACCATCTTTTTCAAACTGATAGACAGGGATTTTTCCGATATGAGTACTTTTTGCAGTACCATTAGACAAAATATAGGCAATTCGTCGTGCAGCTATGTTTTTTTCGCAAATAACCAGTTTCATCGGGTGTTCACTATTTTTATTGTGCAATCACGTCATTAACAACTCCTATAACTAGTTTGCGATACTCTAAAAAAGTTAGTTGAAACTATTTATATGAAGAGCATAATATCCTGGTGAGGTACTATGAAAGTTCAAATTGTTATGGGATCAAAATCAGATATGCCGGTAGCAGAAAAAGCAAAAGAGATACTTACTGAGTTTGATGTTGAACATACGATTACTGTTGCTTCAGCGCATCGGACACCTGATGTCGTAAAAAATCTTGTCGAAAAAAGTGACGCTGATGTTTTTATTGGGATAGCTGGTCTTTCAGCAGCACTCCCTGGAGTCATCGCTTCCCATACAACAAAACCAGTCATTGGAGTTCCAGTGAGCGGTAAAATCAATCTTGACGCGATTCTTTCGATTGTCCAAATGCCTCCAGGTGTTCCGGTTGGAGCAGTTGGTCTTGATCGGGGAGAAAATGCAGCGTTGCTTGCTGTTGAAATTCTTGCAGTTCATGATGAAAAATTAGAAAAAAAACTGGTTGATTATCGGAAAAAAATGCGGGAAAAAGCACTTGCGCAATAGAACCAAAGGTTGCTTTTATGTTTCGTGCTGAAACCTTTATAAAAAAAACTGTTGAACAGCTCAAAGCAGACATTCGTGGAAAAGCTTTAATTGCGTTTTCAGGTGGTGTTGATAGTACCGTATGTGCTGCACTCGTCAACAAAGCAATCGGTGATCACCTCGTCGCGGTACATGTTGACACAGGATATATGCGAAAAAATGAATCAGCAACCGTCAAACAAATGATGGATTCGATGGCATTGAACAATCGATTTATTAATGCAAGTCATGAGTTCTATTATGCATTGAAAAATGTTGAAGATCCTGAACAAAAACGAAAAATCATTGGGGAAAAATTTATCAGAATTTTTGAACGAGTCGCACGTGAGGAATGTATTCAATATTTGGTTCAAGGAACTATCGCCCCTGATTGGATTGAATCAGGTGGTGGTCTTCGTGATACGATTAAATCACATCATAATGTCGGTGGCCTCCCAAAGGATATGAACCTAACCTTGGTTGAACCACTCCGTGATTTATACAAAGATGAGGTTCGTCAGGTAGCTCGTGCGTTACATCTGAACGTTTCAGAACGTCAGCCGTTTCCTGGTCCTGGTCTTGCAATTAGAATTATCGGAGAAGCATCCCCTGAGAGAACTGAAATAGTTCGTGAGGCGTGTTATATTGTTGAGACAGAAATCGATGCAGCAGTCGCAAAAGGACGTATGGAACGCCCATGGCAGTATTTTGCAGTACTTATACCTATTAAAACTGTTGGTGTTCATGGTGATAAACGTGCTTATGGGAATACAATCGCGATTCGTGCAGTCCAGAGTGTAGATGCAATGACTTGTCAGTATAGTTCGATACCCCATGAGGTTTTGGATCAGATTTCAACAAAAATTACCAATACATTGAAAGATAGGGTGAATAGGGTTGTCTATGATATAACAAATAAACCTCCTGGGACTGTGGAGTGGGAATAATATACTATGGTTAAAATCTATGTTGTTGACAATGGTGGTCAGTGGACGCATCGTGAATGGAGGACCCTTCGTGATCTTGATGTTGAAACAAAAATAGTACCAAACACGATTTCCTTTGATGAGCTTCAACAGGAAGAAGTTGATGGCTTAGTTTTGTCTGGTGGCGCACCTCGGATCGGGTTGGAGTCAACGCTTGGCAATTGTGATGAATATCTGAAAAAAGCTTCCTTTCCGATTCTTGGTATTTGTGCGGGTCACCAGTATATGGCACGGTTTTTTGGTGGAGATGCTCAGCCGTCAAAAATTCCTGAGTTCGGGAAGATAGAACTTCATCTTCTCAGGGATAATGAAGAGTTGTTTCAACATGTTCCTCAGAAGTCGATTGTATGGGAATCCCATAACGATGAAGTAACCAAACTTCCAAAAGATTTTGTGCATCTCGCTGAGAGTGAATATTGTAAAATCCAGGCAATGCGACATACGAAAAAACCTTTCTTTGGTCTTCAATTTCATCCTGAGGTCGAACACACTGAATATGGTGAACAAATCTTTCAAAATTTTGTCGCTCTTTGTAAACAATACTAAACTATGGTATCAACATTTTTTTGATTTTTTTGAGGAAATATTCAAAGATAACAATGACAAACAGAATTGCAATACTCGTTACAACAAACAAAAGGAAACTATACAGAATTGCTCCTTCAACACCATACGAGGTTACCAGAGTTGATATACTTAGGATAATCCAGATGCCGGCAAGGATCATGGAAAGTATAATTTCAGCACCCCATCCTTTTTTTGCCGTAAACGTTTCCTCAATGTGGTTTATCTCTTCTTCAGTATCTTTGATGATTTTTTTAACTTCGTCAGAATCGTCTTCAGGGCCGAATGGCTCTGCTTTTTCATCCTGTTCGTTTTTTTTCTTCAGAGTATCAAGAAAATTTTTATAACAATCCTCAGAATCGAAAAGGAGCGGCTCACCTTGATATCCACAGTCTTTGCAGATGCTTTTCCATGAGGTGATACCAAAAAGTATGCCTGCATTCATGGTCCCTGCATCAATGCGTCTACTTCCGCAGTTTGGGCATGCCTGAATATCCATAATATGATACCAGCTAATTTTTTGTTATGATCATCCGATGTTTTTAGGTGGTACTACTCCCAACGGCGAAACAAGGTATGACGTATGCTGAGTTGGTCAAGGATTTTTCCAACAATAAAATTAACTAAATCATCAATCGTTTCCGGTTTCTGATAAAACGCTGGCATTGCCGGGAGAATAACTGCTCCTGCTTCTCGTGCTGCCACCATGTTTCGTAAACCAGGGAGATCCAAAGGAGTTTCTCTGATGACCAGAACCAATTTTCGTCCTTCCTTCAGACAGCAACTTGCCGCCCGAGCTGTGAGTGTGGTGCTGTACCCTTGTGCGATTGCAGACAGCGTTTTCATACTGCAGGGGACAATAATCATACCGTCGAGATGAAATGAACCACTGGCAGGACCTGCAGCAAGATCATTATTGTCGTAATATGTGTCTGCAAGTTTCTGAAGATTCTTTGCAGAATATCCTGTTTCATGCTCGAGGATTTTTTTTCCACCATTGCTAATAATTAAATGAATTTCATGCTTTGTTTTTTTTAATTCTTCAAGAAGACGGATGCCGTAGATACTTCCTGAAGCACCAGTCATACTCACCAAATATTTCATACAGTACACCTTCAACTCTCTAAAGAAGCAATTAGATCAGTTAATGTTTGTTTCAAATTTTTTTCTTGTTCAAGAGCTGTACCCGTGATAAGTATGTTTGCCCCTGCCATTGCTTTTTGCCGTGCTGTTGCCGCATCTCTGATTCCACCGCCGACAAGCAAGGTGATCTTAGTGTTTTTTTTCACACCAGTGATCAACGCATCTGATACAGGATAGGGTGCACCTGAACCTGCTTCGAGATAAAAAAACTGCATGCCGAGATACTGAGCTGCAAGAGCATAGTTCACGGCTTGTTGAACATCATCTTTACCGATGAGATCAGCTTCACCGACACGGCCAACAGTCATTCCCGGCTCAACAATAACATATCCCATAGAGAGCGGTTCTAATCCTGATTGTTGAACAAACGGTGCCCCTCGGACGTGCTCTCTGATGACGAAATTTAGATTTCGAGAATTGAGTAAACTCATGAAAAAAACCGCATCAGCGTATTTACTGAGGTATTGTGCACCTGATGGAAAGAGAATGACCGGAAGATCTGAGTTTTTTTTAATTGCAAGTACCGTTTCATCAACTTGCTGGTGTGAAAGAATGGTTGATCCGCCAACCATGATTGCACTGCTCCCAGCATTGGTGACTATTTGAGCGATTTTTCCTGCGGTTTCTGGTTTCTGTTTATCTGGATCAAGTAGTGAAAAATGGAGTGTTTTCTTTTTTGACTTTCTGATAAATTGCTGCGCAAGCGTCATTATTTCTCACATCCTCTTGTGTCCTATTTAAAATTTTTGTACATATTATTGCAACAGATCATGGATGATTTTTTCTGAGCCTGCAACAAGAATATTTGTTCGTTCTTGAAGTGAAAACTCCATATCTAAAATATCTCCTGCAAGATTGTACACAAAACCTCCTGCTTCACGAACAACAAGTGTTGCTGCCGCAATATCGGTAACTCGAAGGTAGTTACGTTCAACCATATAATAGTCAAAACCACCTGTTGCGACATAGCACATTTCAAGCGACGAACAGCCAAATGCTCGAACATAGTTTTGAGTTCCAAGATGTGTAGTTTTGATATCGGCGTGTTTTCCTAAAGCTAAGCAGGAGAGAAGTTCGTTTGCCGGGATTTCTGGAACCATGATACGATGCTTGTTCAGGTAGGCTCCTTTTCCTTTTTCAGCGATAAAAACATCTCCTGTTGGAATATGTTGTACAATGCCATATTCAACATCAGAGATTGTTTTTTGTCCAACAGCAAGTGACACTGCATAAAACGGTATTCCCCGAACTGCGTTCCGTGTACCATCAACAGGATCAAGAACAAAGGTATATGGTGCATGATGATCGATGAATCCTGCTTCTTCAGAGAGAACATTTATCTTCATTCCAGATTTTTTAATACAGCGAAGTGCAGCGTCCTCAGCGATTTTGTCAAGATATTTTGTTGGGGTGCCATCTGCACCGATACCAATGTTTTTTCCCATTGCATGAAACTCATGAGTTAGGGCTTTTTTGACGGTTCGATGAATGGTTTCAACAGTTTTTAATGCAAGTTGTTTTATTTCTTCATGCATATTTATATCACGGTGTTAAATGTTTACTCCAAAGTAGATCAACAAGGATCGGATGTAGACCGTCATTACAATCATACAAAGAGAAGCAAGAACAATGCCACAAAAAATGGTGATTAATGATTTTATATTGTTCAGCTGAAAGAGGTATGCGATCAGGGCGCCAGTCCACGCACCGGTAAATGGAATCGGGATTGCAACAAAAATAAAAAGACCAACATATTGATACTTGCTGATATGACGATCTGCTTTTCGTCGTGTACGAGCAAATAACCAATCCATGAGTTTACACCAAAAGGAATAGTTTCGCAGGAATTTTTCAACTCGGTGAAAAAATACCAGGATGAACGGTATCGGAAGAAAATTCCCAAGAACTGCAAGTGGAAACGCCTGCCACCACATCCATTCTAGTTGAATCATTGCATAAGGGATAGTATATCGTGCTTCAACCCACGGAAACATGGAAAAAAGAAAGATCTGGGCCCATTCAGGAATGTTTGAAATCATCGTTGAGGTTCACCTATACATGTTCCATAGCCTGGTTTTCCAACCAAGGTGTAGTCATCGATAATCTGTTCTCCTCTGACAAAGACATGTAGGGGAAAGAGAGCAGGCATTCCTTCAAATGGAGTCCAACCGCATTTCGAATGAAGAGCGTCCGCATGTATTGTTTGCAGTTTTTTAAAGTCAATGACAATAAAATCTGCGTCTCTGCCGATTTCAATTTTACCTTTCGGAATGCCAAGAATCTGTGCCGGCCGTTCACAGAGAAGTGATATCATCTGCCGAAATGAAAGAGCATCTTTTTTAACCTCGGCAAGCAGTAACGGATACATGGTTTCAACACCAGGGATTCCTGAAGGTGCTTTGTCAAACTCAGTTTCTTTTTCAGTAAGCGTATGTGGTGCATGATCTGATTCAAGAACATCGATACTATTATTTTTTATGCCATACCAGAGCGTTTCTCGATCGAATCCTGATCGAAGCGGCGGATTCACTTTATACCACGTTTCATTACCCGAGATAGTATCGCAGTCAAAGTAGAGATGATGGGGTGTTACGCCAACGGTGATATGTGCAGGTCGTCTGCGGAGAAGTTCAAATCCTTCAAGAGATGATAAATGGCAGATATGAACCGGTGTTGTGATCTGTTTTGCATGCGTGAGGATATTTTTTATCGCCGTAACTTCGCATTCTGAAGGGCGCGCCTGTACATGATCCTTTAAATTTCGTTCTACAATCGTATGTTGTTGCAAGCAGGTTTCTGATTCTGCGTGGATCAGGGTTACTTTTTTAGTATGCATAATTTCTTCAAATGCGACCTGGAGATTACGTTCATTGAGGTGTAGCGTATTTGTACTCGCTCCTAAAAATATTTTAAAACCATTGCAAACCGAACCAAGTTCTTGTGCCTGGTTGATGTTCGTATCAGTTATTGCTGCATAGAGGCCAAAATCAACATAGCTTTTTTTCTCAGCAAGTTTTTTCTTCTCACGTATTGCTTCAACAGTGATTGTCTGAGGATTCGTGTTTGGCATATCATACACACACGATATTCCTCCGTAAGCTGCTGCTTTTGATCCTGAAGAAAAATCTTCTTTTTTTGGAAATCCTGGGTCGCGGAAATGAACATGCAGGTCGATACCAGCGGGAAGAATAAGTTTTGAGCCGAAGCTGATATGATCATCTGATTTCAAGGTTTTTTTAATCTCACTGATCTTTCCCTGTGTAATGCCAAGGCAGCATGATTCAAACGTGCCGTTGATGTAGATTTTTCCTTCAATTGTGCGATCCATCGAGTTTTTTCTCCTGTATTGTTCCTTTCGGTGTTTGTTCAGCAAAAATCTGACCGGTGAATTTTGAAATTCGTATGTCTTTATCAAACCAAGCATCTGGGAGAAGTCCCGCTTTCATGCAGGTTTGTGAAAGGAATTCTTCGGTATCCCAGCCTTGTTCGACGGGAACCTGCGGGAGGAGCAGACCTGCAAAGAACCCTTGTTCAACAATAAGACCGTCTCGTCCGATTTTGATATGTTGAGGATATTCTGATGGTTTTGAGACAGTAATGAGTTCTGGTTTTGTCAGAATAGTTACTTCGACAACAATGCTGTCGAGTTCTTCTTTTCTGAGTGGGGGAAAGCGTGGATCATGGGTTGCTGAGACCGCTGCATCGGTGATCGCGTGTTTGAGTTGCTTGACCGGGAGAGGTATCCCGATGCATCCTCTCAGTTGATATTCTGGGTAGGTGTGAATAGTAACGAAAACTCCATGTTTTTCAGAAAATGTTGCTGGAAGGTTTTGTACTTCAAGTTTTTGATGTTGAACGTGTTGTTCGATGGTTGTTCGTGCAAGACGAACTGCTTGAATTCCATCTTCTTGTGATAGCATCATAGCAAGAACCACCTCATCTTTTTCTGCTGTGCACTTTTGTAGAAAGAAATAAACAAGAAGAATAAAAACAATATTTTTTTATCCTTCTATCTCTCGGAGTAGGATAATATCGTAAGTTCTGGCGATGTCAACTTCGTCTTCTCGTAGGTCGAGATATCCAGCAAAACGATACGTTACGTTTTGACCGAGTTCTTGTCTAGTTTCTTCAACGGTCACATTGTAGCGTCCTGGTTTAAGTTCAACGGTATATCGACCATGTTCATCTGATCTTTTTGATGCATATTGTGCGGTGTTATTTTCGTCAGAATAATCAGGTATAAAGTCGATTGAGATGTTAGCTGTTGGTAAACCGTTGTACAGCGTTTTACCTTGGATGGTTACTGATTTTTTAAGAAGTGCAATATTATAGGTTGCAACACCTTGGCCGATTGGTATATCCAGAGCTCCAGTAAAGCTGTAGAATCCTTGTTCACCATCGTAATTCACCGTGACGTTGTATGAACCTGGTTGGAGTTGTACAGAATACATACCAGTTTCATCAGTAGTTGCAGATGTGCTCTGAGCAGTATTATTCTTCACAGATCTGTTCGCAGTAAATTGTATAGGTATGTTACCAAGAGGTGTCGTTCTATGTTGAGTTGATCCTGTGACCGTAATTGGTGCGTAGGTGATTGAGATATTTTGAACCTTTGTTTTGTTTGCCTCAAGGTTGATGGTTTGTTCTTTTGCATAATCAAGATATTTTGTGGTACTGTTGCGTTTGGTGACATTGAGGACATAATTCCCAGGTATAATAGAGCTAAATGAGTATGAACCATCAGCACCGGTAATCATCGTGTTGACGACTTTTCGATCAGTTTCTGTATAAATCAGTTCAACAGTGACATCAGGCATTTCTTCTCCATGGTCAACTTTGTTGTTTTTGTTTGCATCAAAGTAGACGATACCGTTGACTGCAGCTGGTTGTGGTTTTGACATGTTATACGTGTTGTTCCCCGGGTAGATAAACACATAGTTTTCATGGATTCTGAAATCGTCATATACTGCTTGGATTAGATAGATACCAGGCATGAGATCTGATGCCTGGTAGTATCCATGTTCATCAGTGGTGAGTTGTCGTAGATTTTCATAACCATATTCTTTTGGCTGACCAGGACGTGTTGGGTCATTGAGGGGGTAGAATTCTTTGATTTCTATGAGCGTAATTGAAGCATTATGAAGCGGTGTATCGATCGATGTATTATAGGATTCATCATAGTCGTTGTTTGCATATACGTAGCCTTGGATAACTCCGGGTATAACTTCGATGTTGAGCGTCCGTTCGTAGTTTGTTCCTTGTTTTCGCATTGCTTCATCATCGGTAATGGGTGCTTGTTCTGGATCAGTTTCACTGTTGAAATGAACGGCTTTTATGGGAAATGCATTCATCCCGAGCTCTGGATTTCGCCGTAACTCAAGAGTTATGTTTCCTGCAGGTGCAATGACTTGGAACATGCCGTTAGCTGCTTTTGTAGTATCATGATCAATTCCAAGAGATGTTCCATATAATGAAATGTTTTTCCGTACAACTACTTGGACGTCCAATGGTTCACCTTTGTACGTTATTGTTCCGTTGATTTTTGCTCCTTCATAATATTTTGCAATTACGACCGAAACAAATCCTTGAGTTCCCGGGTAGGGTAATGTTGAAACGTAATCTGCGGTGAAATGTTTTAGACCCCAACAGGGGACTTGAAGGAGCTGATTTTTTACAGTTTCTAAAACTGTACTCTCCCCAAGATAGGTTCGATAGAACATCGTATTGTTATACGCAGGTTTTGATACAACTGCAGTATCGGTGATTGAAATACTTCTTCGTTCAGATGCGGACATGGCGTTGAGTTGTGCAGCAGTCCAGGTTTGTTCAGATCCGATCTGCTGGCCGGTTTGAGGATTGACTTTATAGCCTTTGTATCGTACCTGGATGAAATCATCTTCGGCATTGTGAAACCGTTCACTACTTGCGGTTCGTAATGCATGTAACACTAGGCTTTTATCACCAAGGAAACCAAAGATGTTGAAAATGTCACGGTCATATCCTTCGGCGCCATAATATCGAATACTTCGTCCGGTTGCTTCTTGGAGATCATGGTATAACCAGGTTACTTGCTCTTCAGTTAATGTATGGTTTAAAACCGCGGTGATATCATGATAATACACATTTTCGATAAATTGTTCACCGACAACAAGATCTTTACTTAATTCTTTATCATATTCTGATCCGATTGGTTTTAAATATGATGGTGCTTTTTGTGGTTTTTCAATCCAGGAAAGGAGATCAGAATAGGTAATATTTACATAGGTTACGTTTTTCACGGTAAATGGATCATGGGTGATATTGCTGAGATGTTTTTGAAGCACTGCTACAGTTGTCGGTGAAAATGATTTTTCATGCTGTTGGAAATCGCCTTCAAGGAGGCGAATGATGAAGACGATGACTGCTTCTTTTTCACTAGTTGCCGTATGGAGGTTAGCTGCAGGTGGTATACCATCTTGGAAGTTGTCAGCAACGGTTGGATGATCACCAACTGCTACTTCATAAAACCCGTAATCCCACCATGAGATGAACGCAGGTCGATCAACTGGATTTTCGATATGTGTGTCTTGTTGTTTGAGCCATGAGAAAGCATCAACCCAGTATTGTTCTTTATATGAACTTGAGCCAAATGCTCCTGAAAAGTTTTTTCCGAAGTAATCGATTTTAAAATTACTCGTTTTATTTTTAGATGCTGCGTAGGGTACTGCTGCATCAAGTGATAAGAAGACATTTGGCATCATAATTAAAAAGAAGATAAATAAAACGCCAAGAACCTGATACATTTTGATTCCTTTTCTGAGACTTCGGAGTCCACCACCAGCATGTCGAATGTTTTTAATCATGCTGCTGTAGTTTACTTTTTCAATGAGATACCAGATGACAAAACCTGCAAGGAGTGCAACAACCGGGACAACATCATTGAGGAAACGACCTGCGGTCCCCGCAAGCCAGATATTGATTAAGAAGAGCATAATGATGAATAAGTGTTCTCGTTTTTTCTGCCGGTAGAATCTGATGAGTACAAGAATAAATCCAATCCAGGCAAGCGCAAGCAGTGCAGGACCATAGGACATCCATGATCTGCTGATATTGTAGGTTCCTGCTTCTGCGATAGTCAGATCAACTTTCGATCCGTAGATACCAGCGGTTCCATAGAGAATTCCTGAGATTCGACCAAGTGGTTTTAGAAAAGGATACGTTTCTGTTAAATCAGGAACGAAAAACAGAAAGATTGCGAAAGCTGCTGCGGTGATAGCAAGTAATGAAAATGAAAGAACCCAAGGTATTTTCTTCTTGTCAATTATGTAACAGAAAACTCCCAGTGCAGCAATGAGTATACAGATCATGAGTTGGTTTTCAAAATAGAATTGTTCCATTCTCGTTATTCGTACTGGCAGGGATATGAAATATCCGACAAAAAGAATGATTGCCATATTTTGTGCAAATCCTTGATTGATTTTTTTCGTGAAGATGTCAATGAGGATTTGAGCAATCACATAAATTCCGATGATGACAAAGAGGAATTGTGCTTCGACCCATACAAGTGAAAGACCTGCAACGCAAAGACCAGCAAGAAATGCATAGACCATCGAGTTGATTCTGTCTTTCTCAGTAATACTTTTCACCAGAAACATAAAGGTGAGGAAGAAGAGTAGCAAGTTTAATGAGTCATGATCGAACAGGCCATATGCTGAACCGTGACCAGATGCGATATGGATTGGGATGATTGCGATAAGTAGGGCAGCAATGATTCCTTCTTTTCGTCCAAATAATGTTTTTCCTATATAATAGATGGGGATAATGAGTAACGCGCCGAATAATGCTGGGACAAATTGCATAGAATACCCAAGTGCATCAGATTGGCTCATAAACGGTGTGAGGAGGTTACTAAATCCAATTGCAAGCATGTTGAGGAGTGGTGCTCGACCTCCGCTTCTACCGATAGGGTAATTTAATAATGGGTCGTTTTCAGAATAGTAGGGATATCGTCCTGTTTGTACGGTTTCTTCAACAAGACGCATGTTGTAATACGGGTCAGGACCAGAGAGATAAAATTTTTCATCAAGTGTTGTTCCTTCTGGATTGAGATTAACATCAGAGATGAAGTTAAAATAGGTATTCATCAGTAAAACAAGACAAAAAATACCGATTAGCGTAACTGTAGTCCATGAGTTTTTTTTCAATTTAATGAAATGTCGTTCTGGTTTGACTTCTTTTGTTGTTGATTCACTAGATGGTGATGATGAGGTGGTTGTTTCCATTTTAAATTGGGCTCGTTTCCGCATAGATATTCACCTAAAGAATAACGAGAACCGTAAATCTGTGGTCTTATAAATATCTATCTCATAGCAGGGTTTGTTTTTTCTCGATATTACATGACCTGTTTTTTGAGCAGCTCAGCAATACATGGTGCAACTGATACCGTACTATAGTTACTCTGTATTGTATCGGTTGCGATAATTTCGTCGCATCCTGCTGTTGTAAGTTTTTGTTGTGCATCACCGATAAACAGCCCATGGGTACAGGCTACAGTTACTCTGTTTGCTTTTTGTCGTTTGAGTTCTCGTATTGATTGCGCCATGGTGCCCCCAGTTGATATGATATCATCGATAATTGCAACGTTTTTTCCTTTTGCATCGAGATGTTTTGGTTTCATGGTGACGGTTGTTCCATCGATTCTGGTTTTTTCGATATAATCATAGTCACATCCAATGATTTTCGCTGCATGTTTCGCTCGGTTTTTCGCTCCTTTGTCTGGCGCTAAGATAAAATCAATATCTTTCTTTTTGAGATATGTGGCTATTTCTGCAACAGCACTACATCCATACGCGGGAACCGTAAAAAATTGCAAGAGGTGATCTTTATGGGGATCAACTGTTATAATTGTTGACGCGTTGATGCTGATGAGCTGTGCAAGTGCTTGTGCACTGATCGGTTCTCCTGGTTCAAATTTTTTGTCTTGTCGGTTATACCCAAAATACGGTATGACAACTGTTATTTTTTTCCCGCCAGCTTCATGGACAGCATTTTGCATAATGAACAGTTCGACAAGGTTTGGATCTGGATAGGTTGTTTGCACGATGATGATGTGTTCATTGGTGATATCATCGTGGATCCGGATGTAAAATTCAGTATCTGGAAAACGTTTTGTTGTTCTAGTAAGTAATGGTTCGTGGAGAATTTCTGCGATTTTTTGTGCAAGGGGTTCAGATGCAGTTCCTGCAAGTATTGGCATGTTAATCAAAGACCCGTTATCCTTGATGATGTTTTTAGGGGTTTCGTAAGAAAGTTTTTATAAGTGTTTTTCGCTTCGTATTTTTATAACGGATGTGGATGGTATGCGTATCAGGAATCAACGGAAGACTTCTTTTTTCATAGTTATGATAAGTATTTTTTTTGTAGGTTCATATATGCAGGTTTCAACGGTTTCTGCGCAGCAGGATCAAAAAAATGTTATTTCTGCCCAGTTCGACATTCGTATGGTTTCAGGGACTGTATTTCATGTGAATGTGTCGATGGATGTTGAGAAGATTATTTTGACGTCAAGTATTAGTTATACAAAAAGTGATATACAACTCTTAATTGCAAGTACTGAACGTGCAGATATTGAGATGGTTGGTGCATTGAAATTAAAGCTTCGAGATCTCCTCGAAGATCAGATACGGAACTCATTTTCTCAAGCGCGCATTACCGAGAACCGAGTGTTACCAATATATCAGAATGCTGTTTTTTATGATGAGTATACGGTTACTTTGACACCCGAATTTTTTACCATGTCATCATCGTATGAAATTGCACCGTTAGTTGATGGTATTCTTGATATGGGTGGTGTTGTTACCTATTCTTTTTTACTGCACGCGGCATATGGTTGGAATAATACGTATACCTTTATCCTTCCAGAGTATCTTGGTTTGAAATTTTCAAACACTGCAAATGTGAACACCCAACAGAACCGTATCACGTGGATGGTATTGAACTGGAACAGTCAGCTGAAAACAGAGCAAGCGCAATTATCAATTACTGAAAAAAAACCAACAACATCTGCATCATCTGAAGATATTGCTCTTGCGTTCTCATTAGATACCACACCCATAGTGACAAATCGGTTGCAGCTTGCAGTTGATATAAACGTTTTAAATATTCGAGACTATGCAATTCTTCCCTCTTTTGTTAGTGATTTATCTGCTATTCCTGCTGATGGCGTTCGTCTTTTTGTAAAATATGGGTTGATGTCGTGGGATGCTCTTTATGAAAAAACCGTGAAAGCGGTTGCACAAAGTACTATAGCTATGATTGAGATTTCACGGTTAAATCAAAGTCTTAATATGAGTTTTTCCTGGGATGATACGTCAGCTGCTAACTGTTCAACGCCGTTTAATAGTTCTCAGATGGATTCAAATCCTCCGGTTCGAGCAGAGTTTGTTGATGATGATGTTGATCTTCGTTTTTGCGGTATGTCGTCTCGCGCGTTCTTTGGGTTAATTAATGCCGGTGCTCGCGCGCAGGTCTCTGCCGATGATATTAATTTTGGTGATAAACTTAACAAACTTGATTATCGGTATGATGTCTACGTATATTTACCTGAGAAAATCTTTTTGAATGGATTCAATGTGTTTCATTGGAACAGCAGCAATCCGTTTTCAGGAAAATTTACCTCTGAATATCAACCAAAATCATCTTATTCGCAAGAACAGATCTCTACGTATGTTGAGGTTGATATCAAAAAAATGGAACTGAATTTATTTAGCTTTTTCTCCGGGAAAACAGAGCTTACTGCAACTGCGCATATCAAAGAAGTTGAAAATATCTATGTCGGTAAACTTCCGAAAGAATTTTCACTGTCGAAAAAATTGAATCTATCGTTTTTGAATTCAGATGCATATAGAATCTGTATCGAGGAAGGTGTTTTTACGCAGGATCAGATTGAATCATATCTTACGAATAAAACAGTGATGTTCCAGCGTCATCTCGCAAAAGTTCTTCGTGGATTATCGGTCGTTGGTATTGTTGATCGAACTGCTTTTCTTGATTCGTTACGTTGGGATAAAGACATTATGGTTATGGATGCTCATGATCCTGTGGTTTTTTCTGCATATGCGGATCAGATTCTGCCGGTGAACATTACATTATCTATTGCACCACCAAGTATTTCAATTTCTGAACAAACATTTTTGTTGTCGAGTCTAGGAAATCAAAATGTGACGTATCGTTTTATCTTTCCGCAGGGTATTGCTATTAAAACTGCAAATAGCAGTCTTGTTTCAGCGGTTAAAGATCGATTGAGTACTGGTCAAGAATTTGTCGAGGTTTTTTTTATTGGCAGTAGTAGTGGAGATATTTCAGATGTTCTCAGCTGTGTTTTAGATCCTTCGCCGATTTTTGTACTCAGTCTTTTCTTACCTTGTATTTTAAGCTTTGTGCTGCTGATTATTCTTATTATTATTGTATATTTAATCCGTCGGAAGCGGCGATTTGGTGCTGGCCCAACGATAAAAAAACCAAAAAAGAGTAAGAGAAAAGAGGCTGAGGAGGAAGCTACTGGATACGAAGGTGAGGATTTTTATATTCCACCCCCACCGCCCTCTTCTCGGTAATCATTCTTTTTTCTTTGTGATGAGTGCGTGAGGAATATATTTCAAGAAGGTAGGTATTTTTTTGAGCAGCGGAAGTGCTAGTTTTGAGGGATAATCAATATCTCCAAATTGATTGATGATCTCAATACTTTTTTGTGAAGATAGTTTTTGGCAGATATTGTTGAGTTGCTGGTCGTTGAGTTTTTTGTAGATGTTTCGAAATCGCATGCCGATTGCTAATTCCTTTCCGATGTCGCGGGTCCATGTAGTGTGATATTTTTTCAGAAATGCATCTGTGAAATCTTGGGTTTCGAGTGCCTCAGCTGCAACAGTTGCACATTGTGTAGCACAGAGCAATGCAGGGTAGATTCCTCCACCTGATGTCGGTTTGACGTGACCTGCCGCATCTCCAACAAGCATGACGTTATCTGTTGTTGTTTTCGTGAGCGGGCCAAGTGGTATGATACCACCGATGCGATGTTCGATGTCTATGTCTTTGAGTTCTTGTTGTTTGAGGAGTTGATTGAAATAATAGGTGAGTGGTTGTGTTGTTGTTCTGGTGGTACACAGGCCGATCCGTGCTTTTGTTCCGTCTTTGTTTATAGGTATAATCCAGGCAAAGAAACCTGGTGCAATGTGTTGTCCGATGAAGATATGAACAAAAGTAGGATCAAGTGATGTATTAGTTATCTCAGCGCCAACAGCATTGAGGGTTTCTTTTGGTTGAGGAAAAGAGAACATTGTTCGAACAAGTGACTGTGGTCCATCGGCACCGATCAGTAGTTTTGTTGTAAACGTTCTTCGTTTTTTTTTATAACGTGTTGTTATAGTTAGTTGGCCATTTTTCTTTTCTATATTTGTGACCTTGTTTTCTAAAATAAGAGATGCACCATTTTTTTCTGCTGATGCTGCAAGGTATTCATCAAACACCGGGCGATTGATAACGAGTGCATGGCTGGTGTCGCCACCGATGGTAAAGGTTTCTCCTGATGGTGAATGGATGATCGCTCCGGAGATACTGTTTTGAATGATAGATGCTGGCAGGAGTGTTGTGTAGTTGAAAATGCGTGAGCTGACCAGTCCTGCACAGCTGAGCGGGAGTCCAATTTTTTTGTGTTCTTCTAAAACAGCAATAGTATATCCTTTTTTTGCAAGGTTGTCTGCAACAGTTGCACCTGCTGGTCCACACCCGACAATAACTGCATCGTACGAGGTCATACGAAACGTTGTATGTCACCAAAGATTTATAATAAAACCGGTGATACGGATGTCCTATGATGTTGAGTATTTGGTTCTTGCAGTTCTGTCAGTTTTTTGGCAATTTTTTTTCATTTTCTAAAAAAGATAAAAAAGACCAACAGCAAATAAAAGTATCTGACAAGAAAAATCTGTTATGTCGTTTTGTCCTTGATAGTTCTGGGAAAAAAGTTGGGGAGACGGTTGCGGTTGTTGATGAAGATATTCTTATTATTAAATCAGGTTGTCAGTTTCTTGGTGTTCCTTTGAAACATGTTGAGGAAAATGGAAAAACTATTTTAGTTAAAGGTTTGATTGATTATACGAAAGCCTGTGAGCTTGGGGAGACCTGGCGGGAAACCGCTACTCGTGATGCATGAAGGTTTGTATGAGCAAGGAAAACAGTATCGATTTTGAATATAAGATGGTTCTCATCTCTCGAAAAGATCTACCACTTTCACCGGGAAAGTTAGCTGTTCAGGTTGCTCATGCTGCTGTTGAATGTACGCTTCTTACAAAACAACATAAATCAGTATGGTTTTCAAAGTGGCATCGTGAAGGTGGAAAAAAAGTCGTTGTAAAAGTTGATTGTTTAGATGATTTTTTTAAATTAAAAAATGATGCAGAAAAATTAGGGATTGCAGCAGTGATTATTACTGATGCAGGGCTCACTGAAATCCCTGAGGGTACACAGACTGTTCTTGGTCTTGGTCCCGCTCCTGCGGCGTTACTCGACCGAATTACAGGTTCGCTTTCGTTGTTATGAATCGGCAGTGTATATCTTTTCTTTGTGGAAAAAAACATTAACTACGACGCTGTTTATGGCGTGGAGTGTTGTTTATGGAAAATCCTGTGTGTCCTCTTGAATATCGGTATGGTCGGAAAGAAGTAAAAGATATTTTTGGTGAGACAAGTAAACTTCAGTTTTATCTTGATGTGGAGGCCGCTCTTGCTCGTGCTCATGCTGCTGTTGGGAATATTCCGAAAAAAGCTGCTGATGAGATTTCGAGAAAAGCATCAGTAAAGTTTGTTACTGTTGATCGAGTAAAACAAATTGAACAGGAAACCAGGCATGATTTGATGGCGGTTACAAAAGCACTCAGCGAGGTTTGTGAAGGGGACGCCGGGAATTATGTGCATCTTGGAGCAACAAGTTATGATATTGTTGATACAGCAAATGCTCTTCAATTTTCCTTAGCGGCAGACTACCTCTCCAAAGAAGTAAAAGAACTGCGGCAAACACTCGTCGGGCTTGCTCAGAAATATAAGAAGACGATTATGCTTGGTCGAACCCATGGTCAGTTTTCTATTCCTATTACGTTTGGTTTGAAGATGGCAGTCTATGCCATGGAAGTTGATCGTCATCTTGAACGTCTCCATGAATGTAAATCTCGGGTTTTAGTTGGTAAGATGTCTGGTGCGGTTGGTACTGGTGCAGCGATGGGACCACATGTGTTAAAAATCCAGGAACTAGTCATGAAGGATTTGCGACTTGGGATTGAAGAAGCAGCAACGCAAATCGTTGGTAGAGATCGATATATCGAACTGATCTCAGTTCTTGCAAATATCGCAGCAAGTATTGAAAAATTTGCCACAGAGATCAGGAATCTACAGCGGAGTGAGATTGGCGAGGTTTCAGAAGCATTTGAGTCAAAAAAGCAGGTTGGCTCCTCGACGATGCCGCAGAAACGTAATCCAATTGTTTGTGAGCAAATATGCGGTCTTGCTCGGGTAATTCGAAGTTTGATTATTCCTACCTATGAAAACGCACTGCAATGGCATGAACGTGATTTATGTAATTCATCCTCTGAGCGTTTTATTTTACCCCATGCATTGATATTGACTGATTGGATTGTTTTTCAGATGAATAAAGTGTTTTCTGGTCTTCAGGTGTATCCTGAAAACATGGAGCGGAATATACAGCGATCTCTTGGTTTGCCGATGGCTGAAGCAGTGATGACAAAACTTGTTGAGAAAGGGCTTGGTCGAGGGCAGGCTCATGAAATCGTCCGTATGTGTTCACATAGAGCTTTTGAACAGCATCGTTCACTTCAAGAAATTTTATCGAAGGATCAGCAGGTTTCAACATTGTTGACTGACCGAGAGCTTGCAGAGGTACTTGATCCACAGCAGTATCTTGGTGTTAGTGAAGAGATTGTGGATCGTGTGGTGAAAAAACTTACCCGGTAACAAAAGGAGATAGAAGATATGGATTCCTATGAATTGATTGTACGCAATGCTGTTGAGGTTGTTACCCATGATGAACTGCGTGGAGTATTGCAAAAAGATAGTCCAAAGATGTATATTGGTTTTGAACCGTCAGGTTCAGTTCATCTTGGTTGGATGATTTGCATTCAAAAAATGAAAGATTTTCTAAGCGCTGGATTTGAATGTATCATTTTGCTTGCTGATTGGCATGCGTATATTAATGATAAACTCGGTGGCAATCTTGAGAAAATTCAGCTCTGTGGAACGTATATGGAGCATTGTTTTGCTGCACTTGGTCTTGATACGTCAAAGATTCGTTTTGTATATGCTCATGAGTATGTTGGTGATTCGAAATACTGGGAGTTAGTTTTGAAAACCGCGAAGGCAACGTCGGTTGCTCGGGTGAAGCGTGCGATGGATATCATGGGTCGAAAAGAGGAGGATATGGAGAAAGATTTGAGTAAGTTGTTGTATCCGGTTATGCAGGTTTCTGATATTTTTTATCTTGATGTCGATGTTGCATTTGGAGGTATGGATCAACGTCATGCACACATGCTTGCTCGTGATGTTGCACGAAAGTTGAATCGAAAATCCCCGGTTGCTGTTCATACACCGCTTCTGAGTGGTTTGCAGGCTGGTAGTCGGATGGATCCTATTGAGTCGAAGATGAGTAAAAGTAAGCCTGATTCTATGATTTCGATTCATGATTCATCGGAGACTGTAAAACGAAAATTAGGTAAAGCGTTTTGTCCGGAGAAGCAGGTTGAGGGTAACCCGGTTTTGGAGCTCTGCAAGTATGTTATTTTTCCTTGGTTAGATGGTGCTGTTTTTGTGATCGAACGTCCTGAGAAGTTTGGCGGTAATCTTGAGTTTGACAGGTATGATGCTTTAGAAAATGCGTTTCTGCAGGGGATTCATCCGTTGGATTTGAAAAATGCTGTTGCGACGTATATAACTCAGATGCTTGAACCGGTTCATAGGTATTTTCAACAGCATCAAGAGGTTCTTGAAAAGATGAGAAGTATTGGTATTATTCAGTGAACCTCTTTGTTTGCCTGCGTTGTTTTTGGTGATTGTTCAACGATGTGGTCAATTATTTTTTTGGTTTGTCTGCGGATTTCTGCGATTTCTTTTGGGACGAATTGGTATTGTTTCATGACAACTTCTGAAGTGAAGATGAGTGTATGAAGAAAGATGGCTGGATTCCATTGTTCTTGTTCTGCTAGTTTGAAGACTTTATTGACGTTGTTGAGAACGTCCTGGGTTGTATAGCTTTGTGGTTGTTGGTTTTGATGTTCTGGGTTTTGGTTCATAGAATCACGCAGACCAGAGCAATCAACCATATTTAGGTCTTTCTGTGGAATAAAAGATTCTGAATGGTCGAACCATTTTTCACGTTATTTTTCTTCTAAATTTATATCACATATGATACAATTTTTTGGTTTGTATTCTGCTCTGTGACCGAGTTTATATGATGGGTTGTGTTATCGGCGCTGGAATGTATTTTTCTTCAATATCAAGTTATCAATATCTTTATGAATATCTGGCGTCTGATCAATAATTTTTGGCATGGGAAGTTGCCGTGTCTGTTCGAGTGTCGAAAAGCGATAAATTTGTCCATGGAGGCGGGTCATCTCACGATCAATTTGCTCTTGGAGTCTGAGATTTTGCTCTCTGAGTTCTTTGATCTCTTCTTTTAAATGAAGGATATAATCTTGGATAATAGGGTTTACGTCTTCCTCCTGAACCATTTGGTTTACTTGCAGGTTTCCCTCTAACGACTGCTGGTTTACCCTGGTTGAGTGTACCTCTTGGTTTCCCACAGGGCATTTTATATCTTCAAGGTAATGCCAGAGTGCCTCTCTGAGAATTTCACTGTTGCTTTTTCCTTGTTTGTGAAGCTGGTCTATGATTCCTTCCTCTTGATGGGTTAGTTTCATCGCAATTGTTCTACCCATATGCATTCCATCCTAGTTACAAAAGGTAAACATATTTCCGGCATATAAATGTTGATGTCTTGATTAGTTTTTGATGTATTGATCACAATGATTTGACGAGTGTTAGGCTAAAAAGATCTTGCAGTATTCGTTTGTTTTCTACATACGATACATCTTGAATACCCACCCCTTTTTTGGTTTCTTTTGCTGATCTTTTGGTCCGGGGATGTTTGGTATGGTTGTTTCAACATGGGATTCAAGAGAGTGGTGTATCTGATGGTCGTGGATGCTTGGTTTTCGTGTTTCTTCAAGATAAAACATAATACGATCGAATTTATCATCGAGTCGTTTAATGGAATCTTTGACTTGTGTATAATACTCGGTCTGGAATGTAGTGTAGGTATCTCTGAGATATTGCTCTTGGGCAGTGTATCTCTTTTTCCACTCTTGAAGTTCTTCTTCGAGTTGTTTGGTGCGAAGTGATAATTCATTGATATATTGATTGAGATAGTCATGCGGTACGTTTATTGGTTGTTGGCCTGTGTGGTATACCGGTTTCTCCTCCTGTTGGTATACCACTTTCTCCTGATTTTGGTATACCGGTATACCAGGTTGGTATACCGTTTTCTCCTGATTTTGGTATACCGCTGTATCATTTTGGTATACCTTTTTCTCATTTTTCTCCTGTTGTTTTTGGTATACCGGTTGGTATACCGTTTTCTCCTGATTTTGGTATACCGGTATACCAGGTTGGTATACCGCTTCACCGATTTTCTCCTGTTGTTTTTGGTATACCGGTTGGTATACCGAGCTAAAATAATTTATGAGTGCTTCGCGCATAAGTGTAGTCGGTGAAATGCCTTGTTTTAAAATGCGATTTACGATTTCTTCTTCTTCAGCAGTAAGTTTTAATGAGAGAACTTTTTTCATATTCTTTTTCCCTCGCGATTTTGGAAAGTACATGCAGAGAATTGACTCTGCAATCATCTGGTTTTTCGTCAAAATTCTTATTTTTTGAATTCTGAAGGTCTTACTTATAGTTTATTCCCTGTTGTCGGTACTTTTTTGATCACTTTCCGAGTACTCGAGAGGACCTAGAATAGAACAAGGAGTGAGATTTTTACTGCTGAACCATAAATATGAAGAGAGTTCCTAGGATCATAAGGAGAACGAAACATAGGGTAAATGGAATCTTGATAGTATATGTACAAAATGATCCAATAATTCCTGTAGTTATACCTCCAATCCAAAATAATGCTGCTGTTGGTTGTTGAGGATATATGATAACTGCTAAAAAAATGATGATGCCGATCCCAAACAGCACCTCATACATATGTTGTCATCATCCTTGGTTGATATCTCCTCATGGTATATCTTTCTTATTTATTGTATTTATACATTTTGAAGCAAAATGTCACAAAGATATGTAAAATTTTTAAAGGAAAAATTGTACGTTTTTAGTTCGTCTTTACTTTGGTACTCGAGCTGAGGAGATTGTTTATGAAGAGCAACGAGGTTCCCTGTTTCACCAACGCAGAAGTGCCGGGGGAAGTCGTATTCCAATATATTTATATATGAAATCAGTATATACGCATATAAACACGTTTTAATACGTGTTGATAGGTGAAAGATATGAAAAAAGCGCAAATCCTAGGTTTGATACTTCTTATAGCGGGGATACTCCTTGTAGCACTCTCTTCAATGTTTGAAAGTTTACAAAAACTGGATCTTTTGACGATACCCGTACTTATGCTCTTCGCAGGCACAATCATCATTATCGGAGTTATTGTACTACTTTTATCAATTATTTTTGAACAAACACGTGATATGAACAAAAGAAAACAAGAGATCAAAAAGGAGGATTTTGAACCATGATACTCTCAAACACTGATTTTATCCCTGGGAAAGAAGTAGCTGAAGTTCTTGGCTTAGTCCGGGGAAACACCGTCCAGGCAAAAGTATTCTATAAAGACATTGCAGCTGGTTTTAGAAACTTTGTCGGCGGCGAAATCAAAGAATACACCGAGATGCTCTCAGAGGCACGTGAAATTGCATTAAAACGCATGGAGCAGAAAGCAGAAAAACTTGGTGCTGATGCCATCATCAATGTTCGTTTTATGACCTCTGCAATCATGGCAAGTGCTGCAGAAATTTTGCCTATGGAACCGCAGTGAAACTCAAATAGGATACGTATGGGGATCACGAATCTTATCATTTTCATCTCAGGACTTCTAGTGACTCTCATCGGTCTTGGTGCGTTTATCAATCCAAATCTTGCTCGTTGGATCAATGCACCAGGAGCTCCAATCATCAAAGCAATCATTGCACTGATCATTGGTATCATCATGATTGCACTGAGCGTCTTCATCCAATTCCCAGGATAAAGGAGTGCAAAAAACATGCCGAAAGTTACCATAACATTAAGCGATGACATTTGGACTTGGTGGAAAAAAAATCCATGGATTAATCTTTCACAGCTTGCAGAACGAGAACTTCACAGAATTAGAATGCTTGAAGAACGCGTGCTTGGGAATTGTCCAAGCTGTGGAAATACAAAGCTGCGTTTTGATGGAAAAACATATTGTTGCTCAAAGTGCGGATATGTCTATGAATAGAAAGTCACAACGATTCTGTCCTGAATGCGGATCAACTAATATCGACTGGGTGTTACCACAGCTCTGGTCAAAATGGCAATGTAAAGATTGTGGGTATCAGGGTGCACTCATCGTTGAAGATGGAAAGATCGGTGATGAAATCAGAAGAGAATATCTTAAAAAGAACAAATTCAATACTACTGGAAGGTAATGCGTATGCTTGTTACAACAACTGATTCGATTCCTGGTAGAGACGTCAAAGAGGTTCTTGGGGTTGTATTTGGATCATGTGTTCAAACTAAACATATCGGGAAAGACATCAGAGCAGGACTGCGAAATGTTATTGGTGGGGAGGCTAAGAGTTATACTGAACTTCTTGAGGAGGCACGGCGAACCGCGATGCAACGGATGATTGATGATGCAAAAAAACTTGGTGCTGATGCAATTATTGGTATGCGATACGCAACGGCGCAGACTATGGTTGGCGCTGCAGAACTTATCGCATTTGGTACCGCTGTAAAAACATATTAAAACAATAATGAATGTTGACCACAAGAAAGAGAGGATGGCTTATGTCTGTTATTGAGGTAAAAAATCTGAAAAAAAATTACGGACGCATTACAGCAGTTAGAGGAGTTTCTTTTTCAGTGAATCAAGGAGAGATTTTTGGTTTGATCGGACCGAATGGTGCCGGGAAAACAACGATTCTTCGAATTATTGCAACACTTCTAAAAATTAGTGAAGGATCTGTCTCGATCATGGGTTTTGATTGCACTCGAGAGGCAGATGAGATCCGAAAAATCATTAGTTATCTTCCTGAGGATGCTGGCGCGTATAAGAACCTCTCAGGAATTCAGTATCTCCGCTTCATTAGTAACTTTTTTGATACGCAAAATAAACAAGCCATGATCCAGCGAGGAGTTGAAATCGCAGATCTTGGTGATCGGATCAATGATCGAGTTGATACGTATAGTAAAGGAATGATGCGTAGACTTCTTGTTGGTCGAGCGTTGATGATTAATCCAAAACTAGCGATTCTTGATGAACCTACCTCAGGTCTTGATGTGATCAATGCACAACAGATCAGAAAAATCATTCAAACCACTGCAAAAAATGGTACAACCATTCTTCTCTCAAGTCATAATATGCTCGAAGTTGAATTTCTCTGTGATCGTATCGCGTTGATAACCGATGGTCGGATTGTTGAGGAAGGAACGCCAAAATCGTTACTGCAGAAATATGCTGCGAACAACATTGAGGATGTGTTTGTTAAGGTGGTGAAACCATGACTGCTTTGGGAAATATTTTGAAAAAGGAGATCAGAGAGCTTCTCACGCCTGCAACATTTCTTCCTATCATCATCGTCGCGTTCTTGTTTGGAACGATGGGGAGTTCACTCCAGGGTATCCAGGAGGAAGCAAAGCAACCACCGATTATTGGTGTCATCACTGCTGATTCTGGCGTGTTTGCACAGACAGCAACAGCGATTTTTTCCCAATATGCAAATGTTACATTTACTGGGTCTTCCCTTGCTGAGAAAGAAATCGGTTTTACGGTCCTTAAAGAAAATCATGGTGCTGCTCTAATTTATATCCCTGAAAATTTCACGAGCAATATTCTCTTAGGACAACCAGGGTATGTTGAGATTTTCTGGGTGATGCAGGGTACGGGCATCATGGATGCCATTCCATCAGCAGCTGTTGGTTTTCTCATCCAAAAGATCGATATGAATATTTCTCAAACACTCATTCAACAGAACAGTTCGATGAATGCTTCAGTTGTTCTTGCGCCAACACAGCGTTTTGAAACCACATATTTTAAAGGGAAAGAATTCACCGGTATTTCTCCGGATACGATCATTAGTTTACTTTCCTCACAATCAATGTTGATCCCGATTGTTATTATGATGATTATTATCATGGCAGGGGGTATTGTTATTACCTCGATGGCGTTAGAAAAAGAAAACAAAACCCTTGAAACATTACTTACGTTGCCGGTTAAACGTACGAGTATTGTTACGGGAAAACTGATCGCAAGTGCAGTCATCGGTCTTCTCTTGTCAATTATTTATATGATTGGGATGAGTTATTATTTTCAAGGTTTTTCAATGTCTCAAGAGGGTAATCTTGCGATGTTCGGATTGACGCTTTCAATACCTGATTTTCTCTTGATTGGTGTATCGATGTTTGTGGCATTAATTGCTGGACTTGCGTTATGCATGTTGCTTGGCACCTTTGCAAAAAACTACAAGAGTGCACAGACGTTGACATTCCCGATAACCATGTTTGCTATGATTCCAATGTTTATTGCGATGTTTGCTGATTTTGACACACTTCCGTTACTGCTGAAGGTTTTTGTTTTTGCGATACCTTTTTCTCATCCTATGCTTGCACCACGAGCACTGCTTTTTGATGACTATCTATTGGTTGTTGGTGGGATCGTCTATGTTCTCATTTTTGCTCTTATTACGATTGGCATTGTTGTCTGGATTTTTAAAACTGATCGACTTTTAACTGGAAGTTTACGGAAAAAAAAGACCAAGGGTTTTATGTTTGTGAACCGGCGTAGCTTCTAATTTTTTTCTCTTATTTTTTTACCCTAAGATACATAAAGAATAGATGTCCTTCAGCTTTCTTTGATACGGTTTGTACGCCGTCAACCGTGATTGTTATCGTAATGGTAACCGGGCCGATACCACGGATTGAGGTCATTGCGATGTGCTGTGTTGCTCCGGCTTTAAGACAGGAGATACTTCCACTCTTTTTCATATGAATTGAATCAAAGAGACCGCCGGTGACCGTAATGCTCCATTCAATATTAAATGCGTCATCACCGAGGTTTTTCAGCTCAGCTGAGACTTTTCCTTGTTTCAACAATCCACCCCATCCACCGGTGATCTTCCCAATGACGACCTGTGGATCTATGATACGGATCGTGAGTGGTTCAGACCAAGTGCTCTTTTTGTGGAGGATATCTACAGCGTAGATTCTGATACTGTAGGTTCCTACGGTATCCCATGAATGATTGACGATGACTTGCTCTCCTGAATTCAGTGGTCCAACCCAAGTCCATGTATCATCTCCCCAATCCCAATAATACAATATGTTGTGTCCTTCAGGATCAGAGGAAACTGTAGAGAACGTATAGTTAACATCTGGTAATCCAACGGTTGGTCCATTTGGCTGATCTGGCTGCTCAGGTGGTAGATTTGCTCCAAAACAGAAAATCATACCTTCGCTGTTCATAACGTAGAGATCACCGTCGGCGAGAGCTGGTGCGCAAGAAAAACCAAACGTGAATTCTTTTGACCATTGCTGTTCTCCTGTAGATGCATTGAGGCAGTACACATTTCCTTTGAGATCAACGAAATAGACAAAACCATTTCCGGAGAGTACTGGTGGAGCAACCACTCCATCTTGCGTTTGATAACTCCAAACCAAATCATAGGTGGCGCTACTTGGATCATCGATGCCTTCATCAATTCCATCGGATGGGTCTGCATCAAAACAATACATCTCTCCAGTGATAGGAGGAACATATCCATTGTATGCTCTGTAGGAACCGATGTAGATTCGGTCATTGAAGACCGCAGGGGAAGATACAATGGGCCCAAAATACATTTGTGGTGGACGGAAATTTGTGTACTCCCAGATGATGTGACCGTTCGCTGCATCCAAGCAGAACACCTTTCCATAGCCATATAGGAATTGTGTGCCTTGATAGACTCGATTTGTTGAGCCGATGAATACACAGCCATTAACTACTGCGGGAGACGATTTTACAAACGAGTAGGTATCCGTTGATGCTTTTGTTGATCGTTCCCAAATCTTCTCCCCGGTTTCTGCGTTGAGGCAATATATCTTTCCATCATTAGAACCAATGTACACCTTATTTTCAACTACTGCTGGAGATGAGTAAATTATATCACCTGTGATATAACTCCAGATTTTAGAACCAGTCACTGCATCAAGACAATACACAGCATGATCATGTGTACCGATATATACTCGGTTATTGACAACTGTCGGGGAAGACCCATCGATTAATCCTTCAGTTGTATATTCCCATTTTTTTCCACCGGTATCAGCATCGATGCAGCAGACTTTACCATCCCATTCATTGTCTTCTGATCCTACATATACCGTTGATCCGATGTAGATATTACCACTATTCACAGCAGGAGCAGAATACACATATGATCCAATGGGAACACGCCATTTGAGTGTCCCTGTTTTTGCATCTATGCAGTGTAAATAATCACTTGAGCCTACGTAGATGTTCCCATCGACTACAGCCAGCCCCTGGTTTGGATTGTCATATGCGTAGTTATTCCATTTAATGTGATCAGTATCTGGACCATCATCAATGGTATATCCTGTATGTGAAGGATCATGCTGAAACATTGACCAAGAATCAGTGAGTTGTATATTTTGCTCATCACCGTAGATATATTGTTGTGTTCCAGCAGCGGTTATTATTGCTGTGATCAGCATCATTTCCAAGAAGAATGGTATGATGTTCATTTTCATCTTATTTTCCCCCGCATTGACAACAGATATGTTTGTCTAATGTTAGTATTTATCTGTCATACTATATAAAAGTATTGGTGATCTGGATCGTTTACATATTGCATAAACCCTGAACTACGTAAAAAAACTAACGTTTAATCATTTTTCTCCAAGAGATGAGCAAGACGTGGCGGCAGTCGAATCACTCTTAATAAATGAAAAAACTTATTCTTTAATCAAGGCGGTTAATCGGTTCTGTAATTCATTAAAAATTATTTGTTTTTTCTTGGGGGTGAGGTGAAAGAGTGTTTTTACAATCATTGCTGTTGAAATCGTAAATATATAATTTAGTTTTATCACACTATTTTTTATTGCTCCCTCTTCTTTTGTCAGAGGTATTCCTTTCATTTTTGTATTGCTTGTTATTCCTGCAACAACGACGTTATCTAGTTCTTCGAATAGCACAAGCGCGGGCCGTTTTTTTATTTCGAAAGTGTCAGTGAATTGTACTTGGGCAAGGATCACATCGCCTGATTTAGGCATCATTCCACGCCTCATCTTCCTTGTTGTCCCACAGGTCTTTCATTTTTGGTTGTTGAATTTTGTGCAGAAATTCGTCATATTGATTTCTCTTTTTGAGATTTTTAATTATTTCGATCATATGTGCTATTAATTCGTTATATGTTTGTCTTGGGTATTCTTTGTTTTTTTTCAGTGACTCGACAACGGATTTATCTAGTTGAATAGTGGTTACATTACTCATTATATATCACCTATAGTTATTATATAATACATTATATATATAGTTTCCGCTGAGGTGTTTAAAAAATCTAACTTTTGACCCATTTTTCTCCAAGAGAGGAGCGGACGTGGCGGGATTCGAACCCGCGACCACCGACTTAGAAGGCCGGTGCCCTATCCGAACTAGGCCACACGCCCATTCATAGAAAGATTACGGTTCTTTTTGAGTACCTATGAAAGCGCTGAGGGGGAGATTCGAACTCCCGCCTTCCGAAAGGAAGACCGGCTCTCAAGGCCGGCGCGTTGAACCGAGCTTTGCTACCTCAGCAATATTCATCTATGATAAACTGTAAATATCAAAGGAGTATAAAAAAAAGGATGATACGAAATGATTTCTTATGATTTCAGCACAATTTCAATATGCACACCATCAGGAACTTGAATGCGCATGAGTTGTCTGAGAGCACGGTCACTAGCATCAAGATCGATGAGTCGTTTATGGACGCGCATCTCCCAGTGGTCATAGGTCTCAGTTCCTTCTCCATCAGGTGATTTCCGGCAGGGTACGCGAAGGCGTTTGGTTGGTAGGGGTACTGGTCCCTTGAGTGCAACGCCGGTTCTTTCTGCGATCATTTTAATTTGACTGCATACTTCTTCGAGTTTTTTTGCTTCAGTGCTCGTCAGTGAGATTCGTGCTTTTTGCGCGGTCATCGTGGAGTACTCCTTAGGTTTTTACCATTATAGAAAAAGAAGAAAAGAGCAAGATCATCTTTATTTTGCTTCTTCTACTTCCAAACAGACACCAGCAGCAACAGTTTGTCCCATATCACGGATGGCAAACCGTCCAAGCTGTGGGATTTTCTTTGATGATTCAATCACCATAGGCCTGGTTGGAACGATTTTGACGATTGCTGCATCACCGGTTTTGATGAAATCTGGTTTTTCTTCTTTGACTTGACCGGTTTTTGGATCAAGTTTTTTCAGGATTTCTTCAAATCTGCAGGCAACTTGAGCAGTATAACAGTGGAAGACCGGTGTGTATCCTTTGGTGATAACTGAGGGATGGTTGAGAACCATGATTTGTGCGGTAAATGATTTTGCAACAGTTGGCGGGTCGGTTGTTGGTCCTGCAACATCACCACGTCTGATATCATTTTTATCAAGACCTCGGATGTTTGCACCGATGTTATCTCCTGGTTGAGCTTGGTTGATCATTTCATGGTGCATTTCAATAGTTTTTACCTCTCCGGTTGCTCCACCTGGCTTGTTACTTGGTTTAAATATCAGGTTCATTCCTGGTTTCATAATGCCGCATTCGACTTTTCCAACAGGTACTGTTCCAACTCCTTTGATTGAGTATACATCTTGGATTGGCCATCGGAGCGGCAGGTTGATTGGTTTCTCAGGAACTTTGAACTTGTCAATTGCTTGAAGAATAGTATCTCCTTTCCACCATGAGAGATTCTTTTTCTCTTTGATGTTGTCTCCTTCAAAAGCTGAAACTGGGACGTATTGGAGTTGATCATCTTTGTAGCCAACGCTTTTTGCGAGTTTTTCAACTTCTGCTTTTACTGTTTCAAAGCGTTTCTGATCATACGGTGGCGTAGTTGCATCCATTTGGTTTATTGCAACAATGAGCTGTTTCACACCAAGGGTTCTGGCGAGAAACATATGTTCTTTGGTTTGTGCCATAATGCCGTGTTGTGCTGCGACGACAAGGATTGCTGCATCTGCTTGTGAGGTACCAGTAATCATGTTTTTAACGAAATCTCGGTGACCTGGTGCATCGATGATGGTGATGTAATATTTGTCAGTGTCAAATCGTTTATGGGCAACATCGATGGTAACGCCTCGTTCGCGTTCTTCTTTAAGCTGGTCGAAAATCCATGCAAGTGCAAAGCTTTCTTTTCCTTTTGCTTTTGCTTCTTCCTTGAATTTTTCTACCATGTGTGCTGGGAATTGTCCAGTATCAAGAAGGATTCTTCCGACAAGTGTGGATTTCCCGTGATCGACATGACCAATAATAACTAAATTCAAATGTGGTTTTTCTGCCATACTTTTTTTCCTCCATTCAGATACATGCTGATTCAGTATTTAGTTTTTTTCCCTTTGTTTTTCTTGTGTAGGGATTTGGTAGCGTATACTCTTCTTATTTATAAGATTTACCTACTCTTCGACATTGGGACAGAATTAATCCGGGCGTATTCTTGTGATAAAAATATTGTGAAAGAATGCGGTAGAAAATAATGCTATTTCTCGTCGATCTTCTCGTTTCTGTCTCACCAGACCGCCAAAACGTCTTTTATCAGCAGACAAACCAGATTCGCTGAGACAACGGAGAAAATATCCCTTGAGAAACAGGTACGGATCCTCAAGTATCCGTCTAAGAATCCGTGACCATTCCAGACCAATTCGTGCGATGTTCTTCTTCGGGATGAGATATAAGGTGGTTTCTTCTCCAAACAGTTTGATGACTTTGCGTGAGCTGTAATACTTGTCCAGAGAAAGTGAATCGATAGAAATTCCAAGCTCTGCAAGCATGTTCATTGCTTTGTGAAATGCTTCCATTTCAGAGCTATTGGAGTATCCGACTGCGACATAGAACCCCGTGTCAATATCAATAAGACGGAACACGTATAGATATCCGTTTCCTTTCTTAGAGACAT